>NZ_JBPFDQ010000036.1:0-53176 GCF_059415045.1 Ferdinandcohnia sp. SAFN-114
GCCATACAGACACACCTCGTTATAGTTGATATATTTATTATAACAATCTGTGTCTACTTTTTAGTCTAGCATCAAAAGAGGGGGGCTGTATATTTGATTCAAATTTCAAAAGAGAAGATACAGGATATTAATAATATTCTTGATTCATATAAAGACAAAGATATTAGGAAAATTGTAAGTGAATTTGTTGAAGACTATTTATTTGAACAAGAAAAGAAGGTTTCAAATTTTTACTATTTTTTTGAAAGTTTAAAACAGGTATTAGACCTAGTAAGTAGTCACGTTCTTAATTTTAATGATGCAGATAAAGGGCAATCAATATTCTCTTGGGACAGTTATTGTGAGGTAATACAAGAAATAAATACATTTAAGAACACTAGACCTATTTTCAAGGGACAGTTGAGACAAATTCTTTCGGATCTTTACAAGTATGTTTTAAAGAATGTTTCAGTGAATAATAAATATATAAATCAGTTAACTCAGAACAGTTGGTTATTAGAAATTGAAGAAAAATCAACTTCTAGACGAACGACAGTAGAGTGGTCTAATTTTGTTTATCAACAGATTCATACTAACTTCCCGATAAATAGTGATCCGGTCGAACTTTATCTTTATGAGTATTTTTCTCCCCATTCTTCAAATAAAGATAAATATATACAAACAGTCTTGCATTTTAAAAAAACTAATAATTTTTTAAGAGAATTATTAATAGAATTTGTAGAATCCTTTCCAAAAGGTAGAGGTGTAAGCATTAAACCTTCAAAAATTCAATATAGACAATTTTTATATTACTTCGGAGGAAGCCTGTATTCAGTTCAAAATGAACCTCTGTCTATAGACTTTTTTTCTTTAGACACATTTAAAAAACAATATAGGTTTTATAAAACACTAGAGGATAAATTTCCACTTCTTGCTGCTGAAAAAGAAAAAAAGAAAAGAGAAGTAAGTCAATCTTTACTCAGTATATTAAAAGAGTTTTATTTATTTTTATTACAAAAGATAGCTCAAGATAATATAAATCATAACCCATTTTCAGGGTCAGGGATAAATGGGAGATTACTAATGATTAGCTCCTTCAATGTGTATTATGAAGAAGGGTTTGTCTTTGTTCATAGAAATGGGTTTGAGAGTCTTCCTAATAGGAATAGGTGGGCAATAATTTCAAATGGCAATAATGCTACTTCTAGTAAGAATTTGATTAATGGTTTTGATTTTACTGAGATTAAGGATAAAAGATATATAGATGATTTAAAGAGTTTTATTTGGTATGAACATAATGTTTCTAGTAAGGTTTTAAGGGATGAATTTAGGAATATTAAGGAGTTCCTAAATTTTAAATTTTCTTTTGATTTACAAAATAGAAATGTAATTAAAATGGGACATGAGGAAATGCTCTTTTCCGAGGAATTAATGCTTTTTTATAGAACCCATATTTTAAATAAATATAACGGGAATATAAGTTCCGTTTCAAAACATTTTGGTGCTGTAAAGAAGTTTATTAAATTTGTTTCAAAAAAATATGATTCGTCTACATCTGTTTTAAATTACTTGGAACTGCGCTATAGGGGGAAAAAGAAGTATGGTGGTAACCCTATTCCTCTAAATGAACTAGACTTAATAAAACAAGGAATAAAAGAGCTTAAAAATAATCCTTTAGAAGAATTATACTCAATAATCTTAAACTTAAAATTAACTACTCATCTTCGAGAAGGAGAGATTACAAATCTTAGAAGAGATTTTTTAGTAAGTAAAGATATTGAGAAGGGAACAGGAGAAATTCAATATTTTTCTAAACTTTCAGGTGGCACTAAAATAACAAGAACCGTTACAATAGATAAAATAATTCTAATAGAAAAAGCAGCTGAAATAACCAGTAGTTTGTATGAAGACGCAATAAATGAAGAAAAAGAATACATTTTCATTAAAAAAATCAATATTTATCAAAATACTAAGACTGGGAAATATTTTGTTAAACAAATATCAACTGAGGATTTAAATAATGCTTTTAAGAATATTCAAAGCCTAAAAGGGTTAGTAGGGAACAATTATAAAGTTAATAATTTAAGGCATACTTTTAAGGATACAATTTGGAAGGAAGGGATAAAAGCTGGATTAAGTACTATGATTATTGAATATTTAACTGATACAACCTTTGAAACAGATGTACTTAATTATAGAGCTAAGAGTACTTCTCAAAGGTATGCTGAGATATTTTCTGGAGTTACAATTTCAAACGTCAAAATTGATGGAACCATTATTCTAGATGATTCAATAGTTGATTCTTTAAATCCTGTAGAAGAAGGTTTAGGTGCTTGTAAGTATAATAGCTGTCAAAAGGTTGACGAAGTTATAAATGAATTAAGCGATACAATGTATAAATGTTTAACGTGTAGTAGCTTTATTACTTCATTTTCTAGAAAAAAAGGGTTTAAAGATAAAATAAATGAACTCAAAATTAAGAAAGAAGAAACAAAAAGTGAAGTTGAAAAAATTCACTATGTGAATGAAATAAAACTATATACTGCATATTACTCTGGGCTATTAGAATTAAATAATAATTAATTTTTCAATGGAGTGGTCAGGATAAACGAGATTAATACTAAAAATGAAATTGAATGGCATGAAAAGGAAGTAATCAATGTACTTTCATCGCCATTAATCGTTAACTCAGATTTATACGGTCCAATTACAGATGAAATCCTATTCACTGACGACTTATGGGATTTCAAAAAATACAATAGATTACAAAAAAGCAATGAAAGTAATTTCCAGTTTGATTTTTCTCAAATAGATGTTGTGTTCAAATATTACATTAAGGTTAGAGTTCTAAAAAACCTATTTTTCTATGATAATGATTTCACTACTGCTAAGGCAAAGTTTTATCATGTTCGAAACTTTATTAATTGGCTAGTGAAAGAACAAGTTACTCATGTTGAACTACTTGACATATATTTATTGGAAAAATACTTTGATCAGGAGAAATTTAAAAAATGTAGAGAAGAATACATTCAACAACAAAAGTATGCAATAAAAGAATTTATAGACGAGATAAAAAATAAAAATCCTGGTGCCACTAATTTCCAAGAACTATACGAATTTCTAGATGAAGTGAATTCCGGGTTAATTAAAGTTCAACGTGAAGAAGGAAAACATCCTTATATTCACCAGGATGTCTTAAATAAAATAGTGTCATTAGCGATGAAAGATATTGATAATACAACTCTTTTAGTAACTGATAGGATGAGTAGTTGTATGATTGTAATTTTAGCAGAAACAGGTATGCGTATAGGTGAGTTTGAAATCTTAGAAATCAATAAATTGATAAATTTAAGCATGTCGGATGAGGAAGAAATTTTCTATTTGCTAGAGTTCATAACCTTTAAGACAACAATTGAAAAAGACGGCCGAGTAGTAAATTCCTTCATGACTAATAACGCTATAAAGGCCTATAATGCATTGATTAATTTAACAAGTGATAGAAGAGAGAAGACTAATACGAGATACCTTTATATAAGCCCTAAAGGGACGAAGTACAGCCATAGAACTACAATAGGTAAACACATTAAAAGATTTTTTGTTAGACATCAATCTGAGTTAGCTTTTAATCAAATGAGCCAAAATAAATTAAAAAACTATAAATTATGGATTCCTAAAATTGAAGATATTAAAAATGGAACGAGAGGTATTGTTAGTATCAATGATATAGGAAAAAGTTTTTATTATGTAACAGCTCATCAGTTTCGAGTAACCTGTGCTACAGTTTTATATGAAAAGGGCTATAAGTTAGACTGGATACGTGAACATATGAATCATTTAGATGAGGCTATGACAACTCACTATATTAGATTAAGGCAACTTGAAAATAAGAAAGAAAAACTAAAAGAGACACTTAAATTAAGAGCAAACAAGGATGGTAATTTACTAGAAACTAATATAAATAATGTATCTAATCCACACATCAAACAAGAGTTATTAGACGAAAACATAAAAAAAGAATACCTTCAAATAAATAAATTTTTAAAAAGGCTCGAAAAGAAAAAGGTTAAATTAAATTTATTCAATAATATTGATCAAATAATTGATATATTAATGCTTACTGAAACACCTCTAATAGAAACAGAACTAGGCTATTGTGCTTCTAATGCACTTTCGATACTTTGTGAAAGACAAGAATATATAAGTACCGTTAATGATGCATACTATATTGTCCCACATATACCTAGCATTGAAAGCTTGAATTTTAACTATACAAGGTTCCTTGAGAAAACAAAAATTATTAATCATAATAAGAAATTATTTGAAAAAGATATAAGATATAGAAATCAATATGAAATGGAATTAAGTGGGTTGAAAAAATTCATTGAAAAGAGATTAATACCGGAACTAGAGGAACTAAAGAGCGAAATAAAGGCATTTGGAGTTGAGTCTGTTGTTGAGAAGTATGTTGAGATAGAAAAAATAGCTAACAATGTAAATGATATAGTAAGTGAGGTAAATAAATGGAAGAATACTTTATTACCGAAACAATTAGAGGAAAGTTAAAAGAATACAGCATAGGAACATATGATGATTTAAAGCCAAGTCTAAAATCAAATCTGGTAAGGATAGAGGGATATTTCCAAGAATGCCTTGATAAATTTAGAAAAATAGAGCTTGAATTAAATGAAATTGAATTAAATACTCGTGGTATATGCATAGGGGCCCATATCTCAAAAAGTACCGTTTACAATAATCCTGATACTTTACTAAAGTACATTGATAAAAGAAAAGTAGAATTAGAATGTAATATAGAACTAATTAACAGAAATAGAATAAAAGCTCTAGAAGAAGAAGTAGAAAAACAAAAAGATATTATTGATAAATTGATTATAGATAATATTGAATTTATGAACCAAAAACTATTAATTGAAAATTTACAAAAGGAAAATAAGAGATTACTAAATTATAAGGAGGTACATAGTAGAGAAAGAGCAGAATTAATCCGACAAAAAGATGAGATGAGTATAGAATTAAAAAAGATTAGAAATAATTTAATTGAATTTCCCACAAAATAAGCTGTTTTTTAGAAAAACAGTTGCTGGAGGATATAAAAGTGAATAACCTATTTATTGTATTTGAGGGTATTGATGGTTCGGGTACATCAACTCAATCAAGTTTATTAAGAGATTATTTTGTAAAGCAGGGAATTAGTGCAGTACTGACTGAAGAACCATCAAGTGGGCCAATCGGAAATTTATTAAGACAAGGCCTAAAAAAAAGGGTTGCATTTTCAATAGATGAAAAACGTTTTGATCAACAGATGGCGTTTCTTTTTGCTTCTGACAGACATGATCATCTGTATAATGATGTTGATGGAGTGTTTAAGTTACTAGGTGAAGGTAAACATGTTATCTGCACCCGTTATTATTTCTCGTCTCTTGCTTATCAAGCTGATGAGGATAGCTATGAACTCGTTTATGATTTGAATAAGAGATTTCCTGAGCCTGATTTAGTTATATATATAGATAATCCAGTTGAGGCTTCTATAAAAAGACTTCAGCAAAGGACGGTACAAGACGTTTATGAAAATAGTGAAAAATTATCTCAAGTAAAAGAAAGGTACAGTAAAATTTTTGCCGAATATGAAGGCAAATTGATGATTGTTAATGGTGACCAGACAATGCAAGAAATTCACTCTAAAATAGTGGATTATTTAGAAAGAAATTTTTGATAAATTTTTGGTAAACAGTTGAACGTCGTTCGGCTGTTTTTTATTTAGGCTAAATTAAAACTTAACTTCTGAATTATTTGGTTAAGTTACCAGCTTAGTTGAGTAAATATCCATTTTATGGTAACACTTGTGCTAAATTTTAAGTTAAAAGAAGGGTGACACTTAGGACTATCAGAGAACCACCTACATAAATGTAATAAGCATTTCGAAATTTTCTCTGATTTATGCCAATGAAATGTACAATCGTTGGTTTGTTGAGGAATGCTGTTAAGTAGTTAAGCTAATGGGTGCGATGATCCAAGAAGGATTATCGCCTATTTTCGTTGAAGTTATTATGCTAACGGTACAATTTAATAAAAGACTGGTCTTTAGCTGGTATTAAACAATCGGGCAAGATTATGGAATAACTTAGTAAAGAGAGAGAATAAAAATAAAGGCCCTATCTAGTGAAGATAGGGTCTTTTACCATTTGATAACGATGAATTACTTAGTTAAGTCTAATTTATTCATTCATGATACTCATTTGTTAAGATAGTAAACTATTGATAGAAAAGAAACGATTGATTAGGAGAATAGGATGCACAGGAGCCTGTGAAGTCCCTGTACCTAGGCTGATAATTTCCTCCATTCGTTTCTTGGGGAAAACCTAAACCTTATACTCATAACAAAAATAAAGCTATCATAATACCTACCACACTCATTAATACCGAGAAAAGAAAGTTCTGTCTCGTGATTTGATACGGGCTCACCCTGAGCTGTTGAGCTGTTAGGGTTGCGCTTATACCGTAGGGTGCAGAAGCAGATATTGATAATGATGAAACTATTAGGACAATTCCGATGCTTAATGGATTTATCACATTGAATAATGGTTGTAAAATTTCGAGTAGAACTGCAATCGTCGCTATCGGGTGGACTCCAATCATGGCGAATACAAAATACACAACTGTTATAAAGATGAAAATTAATAAAGCAAAGTTCGAGATTTGGTTGACTATTGATTGTAATAAATTTGGAAAATTGGTATTATTAAATCCATTTGAGAAAAAGGAGAGAGCTAAAAACAATGTGACCAAATTCTGCATCCCATTATTATAAGCTTTCCAACTCCGCCATCCTCCTTTTAAGAAAAGTGGTGTGATTCGCATAAAGATGGACCAAACAAATGCAAATGGGAAAATGACAAGTGATACTGATAATATAAAATTCAATTCAAAGAAATGATTCACCGTAACAATGGTTGATAGGAATAAACATAATACTATAAATAATTTACTAAATGCTTTCCGTAATAACTTTTTATCAATTTGATTTGACTCAAATTCGATTTGTAAATCTTTAAATTTCCTTTTGCTGATTACAATGTTAATAAAAGCGGTAAGAAAGGAACAAAGAAGCAGCCAGGGAAGGTAGGCTAAGTAACTAATGTTTGTGCCATCAACTGTCATTCCAACGAGTATCTCCATTGGACTCCAAATAACCGCTAGTGCAAGAGCGCGTAACGAAGTTTGAATTAAAAAACTATGTCGTGTTATTGGATTTATATTTTTCATCTTATTCATTAAAATTTGAAGGTACACGTAAATAGCAGATACATTAATAAAGATGACTAGGCTATAGATAGTAATAAATCCTCTACTATATAAGTCTGATAGATTATTTGTCTTTGGTTGGAGAATACTTCCTAGGTTTTGATCATATTCACCTACGCTAAAAGCAGTTGACATCCAGGGTAAGATACTCAAAAAAACCAGCATTGGAAGAGTTGTGGAGGTTTGACTCGGAATTTCATACCAAGGTACATTTCCAGAAAGACTCATAGTGATCCCTGAAATTACAAAAAACGTACTTATGACTTTAAATAATTTACTAGCCCAAAGCCAGGAAACGAAAAATATGAATACAGAGCTCCAACTGACGATGACATGGATGGCATATGATTCAATAAAAATATTACAGGTAAATAATAAAAATAATAGTCCATAGATTATATATTGATATTTTCGAATTTCGCGAAGTGCTAAAAATCGTTTCATCAGATCCCTCTCTCTTTTTTGCCCTCAACTAACCATATGTATAGAATTTTATCTATTATCTACTTACAATCTCACACATTTGAAAAGCTACTACCCCATTCCATTCACTATTTCTAGAACATTTCTATTTTATATTATATGCAACATGTCATACAACTTTTTAAAAAATTCGTTGTATTCTTTTTAAGTTGTCATACAGGATGCAGAATAAATGATATATTTTTTTAAAAAACCCCTTTTCAAACGCTTTCACGCATGATATTATACATTTAGGTTGTAGGACAATACAGATGTATTAATAATCTTGTATGACAAGTTGAGTGTAACTTAATGTTACTTGATGGTAAAATTTAACTTGTCAGACAAATTAGGTGGTGGATAAATGACTATTGAATTGAGCCCGAGTGAGAAGGTTTACAATTATATTATGGAAAAAATTGTTTCAAAAGAATGGAAGCCCAAGACGAAAATTATGTCAGAGAATCAGCTATCCACTGAGTTAAATGTAAGTAGAATCTCAGTAAGGGAAGCGCTAGAAAAACTAGTGGCCTTCGGAATATTGGATAAAAAACGAGGATCTGGAACAGTTGTAAACGAATTAAAGCCGTCAAACTTTTTAAAAAATCTATTCCCAATCATGGCACTAAGTGAGAATGACCTAGAGGAAATACTTGAATTTCGAATATTCTTTGAGTATGGCAATGTTCACATGTTCATGGAAAACTATGATGAAGAAAATGTGAAAAAGCTAAAAGAATATTATGAAAAAATGGTGGATAGTTTTGATGACGAAGAGCAATATCATTTATATGACTTTTATTTCCATAACGTAATTGCGAAAGGGACAAACAATCCAATTGTTATTACGATAAGTGAGACCCTTTATAGTATTTTAAAATACAATATTAAACAATTGTATCACGATGTTGGACCTGACAATGCAATATACTATCACAAAGTTATACTAGAGGCTATCGAGAAACGTGATGTAGCGTTAGCGTCATTACTAATGAGAAGACATCTTGAGGATGCATTGGAAAACGCTCGTAAAATAGAAAAAAAATCCTGATTGGTTACTTGCTGTATATATAAACCAATTATATAAGTTGACTGCTACATTAACCGAATAGCAATGTTATAGGCTGAGTAGCAGTTCGGCTTTGTTAATATACAATCCAATTTTAAAAAATAGGGGGAAATGTAGATGAAAAAACTAGCATTATTATTTGTTGTGTCAGTATTGGTAGCGCTTACCCTTGCGGCCTGTGGAAGTAATGGAGCAAGTGGTGGAGACAAGGTGAAGACAATTAAAATCGGTCATGGTGCGGCAGAATCACTACACATGCACCAAGCTTGGTTAAAGTTTAAAGAAGAATTAGAAAAAGACGGTGGTTTTGAAGTTGAAATCTATCCATCTTCACAGTTTGGTAATGATGCAGAGATGGTTGAAAGTGTTAAAACTGGAGACTTAACAATGGCTACACCGCCATCATCTTTCTTAACTGAAGAGGCTCCGAATATGACTCTCATTGAATTACCATATGTATTTGAGAGTCGAGAAAACGCTATCAATACACTTGCTGGTGAGTGGGGGCAGAATCAATTAGCAGATTTAGAGGATAATGGTTTAGTTGGTTTAGGTTACTTGGAAAATGGTTTACGACATTTCACAAATAATAAATTACCAGTACGTACTCCTGATGATTTAAAGGGTCTTAAACTACGTACAATGCAAGTTCCTGCACATGTATATTTATGGAATGATTTAGGTGCAACTGCAGAAGGAGCTCCATTTGCAGAGGTGTATAACAACCTGAGTTCTGGACGTTTTGATGGACAAGAAAACCCAATTGGACTTATCTATTCTCAAAAGTTTTATGAGGTTCAAAAATATCTTACACTTACAGGTCATGTCTATACTGCATATGTTCCAGTCATGAATAGTGATTTCTGGAATGAGCTAACTGAAGAAGAACAAACTGTAATCAAAGATGCTTTCAAAGTGGCGTACGATTACCAACTTGAGCTAATTGAAAAAGAAGAAACTGAACAACTTGAAGAAATTAAAGGCGATGATCAATATCCTACAGAGATTATTGAGTTAACGGATGAAGAAAAGCAAGCATTTATGGATGCTGCAAAACCAACACTAGATCATTTCCGTGAAGAAATCGGTGCGGATGCTTTCGATGAATTTATAGAGGCAATTGAAGCCGCGAAATAATGTTCGATTCATTTGGGGGCTACATGGAATAGAGTAGTTCCCTTTTTTAAAAAAGTTCTAGTGAACCTTCAGTGAGGTGAGAAAATGACTATTTTCAAATGGCTTAATGAAAATCTTGAAAAAACATTAGCAACAATATTATTTATGGCGTTTAGTGGGTTAATGATTGTTAATGTCTTAATGATACTTATTTCAAATGAAGCAATTGCTTGGGCATCTGAAGGTGTTATGCTCTTCTTTGTATTCTTCGTATGGATTGCCATCAGCTATGCTTTCAAAGAACGAAAACATATCAGTGTAACAGCTGTAGTGGATCTACTACCGGAAACAGGTAGAAAAGGACTGGCGATTTTGGTGAATTTCTTAGTAATTGGATTTTTTGCAGTGCTAGTTATTGCTGGGATTGAACTGCTCTTACATCCGTCGGTACAAAATAAAAGCTCTCTATTATTAAAATACCCAATGTGGATTTTTTATTTTTCAGCACCGCTGGGTGCATCACTTTCAATTATTCGTCTTTTACAAAATACGATTGTTGATATAAAAAATTTTAAGAAAGAAACTACAGTTTAGAAAGGAGGAACCTACATGGAAGCACTTGTATTATTTGGATTACTCTTTCTCCTAATTGCAATTGGGGTTCCGATAGCCATCTCATTAGGACTTTCTTCGTTGCTAATGATTTTTATATTCGGTACTTCAACTTTAAACTTACAAGCACGTTCAGTCGTAACTGCTCTTGATTCCTATCCTTTGTTAGCTGTTCCATTGTTTATTCTAGCTGGAGATCTAATGTTTTCAGGTGGACTTTCAAGAAGGCTAATTGCATTTGTTGATTCCTTAGTTGGACATTTTAAAGCGGGATTAGGTTATGTGAATGTATTAGCCTCAACATTTTTTGCTGCTATTTCAGGTTCATCACCGGCAACCGTTGCGGCAATTGGAACAAATATGATACCTGAAATGGAAAAACGCGAGTATTCAAAAGAATATAGTACATCATTAACGGCTGCATCAGGAATGATAGGGGTTTTAATTCCCCCAAGTATACCATTTATCATGTATGGTATCTCTGCTGAGCAATCAGTTGGTACGCTGTTTATCGCAGGTATAATTCCAGGCTTACTTTTTTCAATTGGATTTATGCTAACAGCTTATATTCTTTATATAAAATTAGGTTTCAAACAAATTGGTCAAGGTCAATTCGCATTATTAAATGTTTGGAATACGTTTAAAAAGGCAATCTGGGCATTATTGGCTCCGATTATTATCCTTGGTGGTATTTATGGTGGGTTATTCTCGCCAACAGAGGCTGCTGCAATTGGTGTGTTTTACTCATTAGTTGTTGGTGTGTTTATTTACAGAGATTTAAAAATTAAAGATATTCCTAAGGTTTTTATGCAATCAAGCTTAACGTCTGGTACAGTTCTTGCATTAGTAGCATTCGCATCAATATTCGGTAGACTTTTAACGTTAGAGCAAGTACCTGTTAAACTAGCAAACTTTTTAACGGGTGTGTCCGATAGCCCGATTGTGATCCTATTAATCATCAATCTCATGCTATTAATTGTTGGGATGTTCATGGAAACTGTTGCATCCATCATTATTTTAACACCAATTCTTTTACCTGTTGTTACAGCAGTAGGTGTGGATCCAATCCTATTCGGGGTCATTATGACTGTAAACCTTGCAATCGGATTCTGTACACCACCGCTAGGAGTTAATTTATTTGTAGCAAGTGGTATAAGCGGTCTATCGATTGAAAAGATTTCAAAGGCGATTTTACCTTACTTTATCGTAATGATTATTCTCTTGTTATTAGTAACGTATGTTCCAGCAATTTCATTATATTTACCTAGTCAGTTAATAGGTGCAAACTAAGTACAATCATCGGGGGAGAAGTGAAATGGCAAAATTTAAAGTATATATAAGTGATTATGATTATCCAGATATAGAGATAGAAAAAACTGTATTGGAGCCTATTGGAGCAGAAGTCATTGGTCTTCAATGCAATACAGGTGAAAATTTAGCTGAATTAGCTAAAGATGCAGATGCAATTATTCAGCAGTATGCGAAAATCCCTAGAGAAACCATTGAAAAGCTATCGAACTGTAAGGTTATTGCTAGATACGGCATAGGAGTAGATATTGTTGATGTCGATGCGGCATATGAACATGGTATGGTTGTGACAAATGTGGCAGATTACTGTATTGACGAAGTGGCAGATCACTCGATCTCGATGGCATTTACATTAATTCGTTCAATTCCTTCTTATAATAAAGCTACTCATGAAGGGAGATGGCATTGGAGAGATTGGAATGCGCCAATCCATAGAATGAGAGAAATGACATTTGGATTAGTGGGCTTTGGTAGAATTGCGCAAAATATGGCTCGCAAACTAGCCGCATTCGGATTTAATATCGTTGCTTTCGATCCGTATGTTTCGAAAAGCTTCATGTCTACATTTGGAGTTACGAAGGTGGACTTACCTACATTGTTAAAGGAATCGCATCTTGTCGATGTAATGTGTCCGCACACTCCTGAGACACACCACCTAATTAATGAAGAAACATTAAAACTGATGCGTAAGGATGCTATTTTAATTAATTGTGCTCGCGGAAAAGTAGTAGATAACCATGCTCTATATCGTGCATTAACAGAGGGATGGATTGTGGCAGCAGGTCTAGATGATACAGAAGAAGAGCCTGCGAAGGTTTCAAATTGGACACCTGATATGAATCCTCTTTTTACATTAGATAATGTGATTGTCACTCCGCATGCAGCATATGTATCTCAATCTGCATTAAATGAAGCTAGGAGAACAGCAGCTGAAAATGTGAAGGCTGTTCTATTAGGGGAAACTCCACCGAACTTAGTAAAGCCTAGTCTGAATGTGAGAGTTTTAAATGGACAGAAATAATATCATTAAGAGCATAAAAGAAAAAAAAATAATTGCCATTATCCGCGGAGTATCTGAAGAACAAATTGTTCAAACGGTGGGAGCATTAGAAGACGGTGGAATTTCATTAGTAGAGGTAACATTTGACCATGATAAGCCAGATTTTATAGAATCTACTACTAAAAAAATCTGGAAAATTAGAGAGAGATTTGGTGACCGGGTTTTAGTTGGTGCTGGAACGGTTCTCACTGAGGAAGAGGTTGTTGCAGCAGCTAATGCAGGTGCAGAATATATGATTTCTCCTAACGTTAATGAATCAGTAATAAGGAAAACAGTTGAGTTTGGTAAGGTATCGATTCCAGGCGCTTTAACCCCTACAGAGGCGGAATTTGCATATCGAGTGGGAGCAGATTTTGTAAAGCTGTTTCCAGCAGGTGATCTTGGAATCAATTATATTAAATCGCTGCTTGCACCACTGAAGCATATTCCGTTTCTGGCTGTTGGTGGCGTAAATCCTACTAATATCAAAGAATACCTTAATTTAGGAATTAGTGGTGTTGGAATTGGAGGAAGTCTCGTAAACAAAGAAACTGCTTCCTATCCAATGAAACTTACTACTATTGCACAAGAATTTGTGAAAAACTCAAAATAAAATTTGGAGGTTTTTGTAAAATGAGAAAAATTATCAATCCTAGACCAGAAATTAATGAGGCAGTGATTAAGCCATTCCGTGAAATGGAAGATGTGTACTCTTTATCATGTGTTGTTAGTGATTGTATGGAACGTAATGGAGTAATGCGAACCGATATGAAGCCGAAAGCGGCTGATAAAAAAATTATTGGACCAGCAGTTACTGTAAAACTAACAGCTGGTGATATCGTTGACTGTCTTGATGTATTCCAAATTGCAAAGCCTGGTGATGTTGTTGTAATTGATGCATTTGGTGAAACAGAAACATCGATTTGGGGCGGATTAATGTCCGGCCTAGCTCGTAACGCCGGCGTTGTTGGAGCAGTAATTGATGGAGCATGCCGCGACACAGATGAAGCAAAAATGCTAGATTTCCCAATTACAGCAAAGGCAGCTGGGCCACGTCAAGCACACACTGCATTATCAGGACGTAAAGAACCAATCGAAATCAACGTTCCAATTACTTGTGGTGGAGTAATTGTTAAACCAGGTGATTTAGTTGTAGCAGATGAAATAGGTGTTGCTGTTGTTCCATATGAAAATCTTGAAGAGGTTTATATAAAAGCAGCAGAACTTGCAGAAAATGAGAGTAAGGCACGTCAAGAAATCTTAAACGGTGCTACTGTAGAAGATCTATTAGCGAAATTCGGAAAAATTTAAGGGTGATACTGTGTATAGAATTACAATTGATACAGGCACAACAAATTCACGCGTAACCCTCTGGGAAGACGAAATTGTAGTTGCAAAAGCTTCTGGTGAAGTAGGGGTTCGTAATACTGCAATCGATGGTAATAACCAACAATTGCGGTATGCAATTAAAACATTGATTGAAGACGTATTACAACAAGAAAAAGTTTCACTAGGAGATATTTCAACAATTATTGGTTCTGGAATGATTACATCCAATGTCGGATTATTTGAAGTGCCTCATCTAGTAGCTCCTGCTGGTGTGGAAGAGTTAGCGGTGGGTATGGTACGAAAAGTGCTTCCAGATATCGTTGAAAAAGAAATTTGGTTTATCCCGGGAATCAAAAATAATATTCCTGAAGTAAGCCTTGAAAATTGTGAACAGATGGATATCATGAGAGGGGAAGAGGTTGAGACAATTGGATTAATAGATAGACTTAATAGTATAGGTCCATCACTTGTTGTCTTACCTGGCTCTCATTCCAAATTTGTTTCCCTTAATGAGCAAAATCAAATGACAGGCTGTTTAACATCTATAGCCGGTGAGTTGTTAGCTGTTATCACTCATAATACAATTATAGCTGATGCGGTGAACAAAACATTTGCAACAGATTTTAATCAGGAACTCGTTTTAAAAGGATTTGAGTATGGAACGCGTGTAGGCGTGACACGTACTTCATTTTCATTACGGATTTTAAGTCAGTTTACAAATTTAACTGATAATGAGAAGGCAAACTTTTTACTAGGTGTTGTCCTATCAGATGATATTAAGGCAATTAAACATAGTGAAGCACTGTCAGTCGATAAGGATACTAAAGTTATTATAGCTGGGAAAGATATAATGAAAGATGCTTTCAAAGCAATCATTGAGAAAGATGGCTATTTTTCAATGGTAAAAGCAGTTTCAAGTCAAGAACAAAGCGATCTTGCAGGTTTTGGAGCAATACGTATTGCACAAGAAAGAGGTTTATAAGAAAACTGGTTTGGAGGGCTATCTTCCAGACCTTTCTTTGTACATGTAAACTAAATTCCCCAAAGAAGGTGAATGAAAGTGGACTTCGGAAAAGTTAATGTAACAGTTGAGGGTGGTTTTGATATTAAACTACCAAATATGATAAAGGTTCATCAAGAGTTTAACGGTGAAAAAATTAATGATATTGAGTCACATCTCTCTAAAGAGCTGGCTGAGAAGAAGGTACTTGAAAATGTAAAAGGAAAAAGAATTGCCGTCACAGCGGGAAGTAGAGGGATAAAGGATATCGATAAAATCACAAAAAAGGTGCTTGATGAATTAAAAGCAGCTGGTGCCGAACCGTTCATCGTACCAGCAATGGGAAGTCATGGAGGAGCAACGGCCGAGGGTCAGAAACATTTTTTAGAGAACTACAACATAACAGAAGAAAGTATGGAGGTTCCTATTGTTTCATCTATGGAGACGGTGCAGGTTGGTGTGCTTGATGAAGGTATTCCTGTATATTGTGATAAAAATGCCTTTCAATCAGATGGCATTGTTGTGATAAACAAAGTAAAGCCGCATGCGGATTTTAAAGGTGATTATGAAAGTGGATTAGTGAAAATGATGGTCATCGGTCTCGGTAAACATGCTGGAGCTACAAGTCTACATAAACAAGGGTTTGATACCTTTCATACCCTCCTTCCGCGTGCAGCACAAGTCTTTTTAAAAGGTGCCCCTGTATTATTTGGATTGGCTATTGTTGAGAATGCCTACGATGATATTATGCGAATTGAAGCTATACACGTTGAGTATATTCTGGAAAGAGAAAAGGATTTACTAAAGCTTGCGAAGGAAAACATAGCAAGAATTAAAGTAAGTGAGATAGATGTCTTAATTGTTGATGAAATAGGCAAAAACATTAGCGGTGAAGGAATGGATCCAAATGTAACAGGTCGCCCAGGATCAATGTTAAAAGAAGGGTTTGACGTGCCTGATATTAAAAAGATTGTTGTACTAGATATAACAAAACAGTCGCATGGTAACGGTGCTGGAATTGGGATGAGTGATATATCTACCACAAAATGCGTTAGTAAGATCGACCTTGGAACGATGTATACGAATTCAATAACTGCAACAATCTTAGACCCAGCAAAACTACCAGTACTCATGAATAATGACAAGGAAGCAATTGTTATAGCTTTAAAAACATGTAATCGGGTTGACCCTACCAATGCAAAGATTGTGCGAATTAAAAACACACTCGAATTGGATGAAATTGAAATGTCTGTAGCCTATATGGAACATATAGAAAATACAAAAGAACTCACGATCGCTTCCGATTCATATTCGTTTGATTTTAATGAAAATGGCAATTTGTTTGAATGAGAGGGACCTCGTGCAGGAATGTAAGTCATATCGTAAAATAGAAAAGTTAGCTGTAAAAGAAGAACAACTAACAAAGTTATTTTGCTGTACAGTACTAATATTTTGCGCATTAAAACGACATCATATTTCTGTTAATTTTGTGAAGTATCTCACTTAAACTATAGGGTGCTTTAATAAACAACATGCCGCAAAGTAATCTCTTTTATATATAATTTAATCATGTATTGAAGGGGGATTGAGATATGGCTAATACATATAAGCTGCCTCTTAAAAATGGAGAAATAATGGTGTTTACATCAGAAATGAACAAGCAGGAAATATACGGATTACCACAGTTTGCTAACCAACATGAATTTTTTAGTTATTTTAAAGAAAAAGGAATCATACTTCATGGAATAGTTAAACCACCATTAGTGGATAGCAAAGAGATTAATCATTTTGATTCTTAAACCTCCTGTGGAACTAAAGGGTGCGTTGATCCAAGAATGATTAACCACCCTTTTTGTTGAATTCCTTATTGAACAAACGGGGCAGTTAAATTGAAGAAGCATAATAAATTTATATAGTCCCATCCCTAAAAATGTTTTTACATAAATACATTTTTGTAAAGTGATATTTGACCAACATTGACTTTTCTGAATATTCGTGGTATAATTATTATAGTTAAATAGTTCGTATGCTGAGCACTTACGAGTGTAACTGCAGCCCCATCTATACCAGTAGCTATAATCTTACTCCTGTTAGCAATTGTATTAAGAATTATCAGCATAAAAATTTTGACGGGAGAGATGTCTATGAAAAAATTACCTAGTCTTCTAAACGCGAAATTCCTTATATCTGTTGTAACGGAAACAGTTTGGACAGGATTAGCTGGTATCGCTGTAAGTGCTGAGTATATGAGCGAATAAGTTTTAAAAAGTCGTCATTTGACGACTTTTTTGTTTCCACTTTTTAAAAGCACATTATCTAAGGGAAAGGGGTTTGTTATTAAAGTAAGAGATTGCAAAGCAAAGATGAAGGGTATCTTTGTCAAGGAATATACTTAAACATTCAGATTGCTTTACTTGATCCAGGAGCAAGAGAATCAATTGATTTAGTTGAAGAAAAGCCTTCTCTTTTAGGAAAGCTTTTCTTATCACCCACAAGAGTTAGTTCGAAAAAGTGTACTTTTTCAGTTTTTAAAACACCTCAATTTTCTTTATTCTTCATAGGTAAAAATGAGGGTTTTATCATGAATATTTAATTCTTAATGATTGTAAATCGGACGGTAACAAAGGAATAGAAGGACACATAAAGAAAATTACCAAGGAACAATCATTGAAGCACTACTGTAACCCACTAGGAAGGACACAAAGAAGGGATAATAATAAGGAACTAGTGGGCACTTGATCACATTAACCACTACTGGAAAAGAATTCGGTTTAAGTTAGAAGGGGATAACAGGGTGGAAGGTTATAAGCTTGAATGCCATCTGCTATCTAAATTATATTTAAAGGTTGGACAACCCCTGCTATGATCTCACTACTTTATTAGACTGTCTAACCTTGAATAATACCCTAAAAGTCTTTACGTCATTTTCACGAACTATTACATGTGTTAAATAACGTGCAGTAGAAGGATTCATAGCATTATCAAATATGATCATATCCTCCTTAGCACTTCTAAGAGTACCCAACATCTCATTGACATATTCCTTGTCTTTGTCCTCATACTCAGCATGCCGCAGTACCTCTTGGGTAAAACAGTTAACGAACTCTAAATGGAACATTAAAACCATCCTCCTAATTTTGTAATCACTTATATCCATAATATACTGAAAATTAAAACGGAAATCTGTATAAAACATCACTTTTGCTTACATTTATCACACTTTATAGGAAAGTTATATTCACCTTGCTCTTCCAAGAATGTAAATAAGAAACAAATAATCTTAACATTAAGAAATCTAAATATAATATAGAGCTATTAGCAATTGACAAATAGTAAAAGATTGATATATTAGTAATGTTATATTACAAATAAAGGAATAATTGCAAATGATATCAAGGAGAGGTTTATAATAGTACGGTCAATAGGAATAAGAGTCTCACCCAAAACCATTTTTTACACTATTGCTGAGCGCGATGCTCAAGATAATCTTAATATACTTGTTGTGGATACTTTAGTAATACCGGTAGCATTAGATATTCCTTCTGCTTTAACATTTATTCGTACAACTTTAATTTCTATTATAGCTGAATATGATATAACGATAGGTGGTATTCGAATAATAGAAGGTAACTCCAAAACTAAAGATACTTTCAGGATGAACATTGAAGGGGTAGTACAAGAAATGTTTGCTAACTCAACAGTGGATAAATATTACTGTGGCACAATTAGTAGTTTGGCTAAACTTCTTGGGAAAAAACAAACTGAAATAACAGTTTCCCTTTCTTCAAAAGAACCATTAAGTGGTTTTGAAGTTGAAGGGTGGAACAAATTCAAAAAGGAAGAAAAAGAAGGCATACTTTTTTCGTTAGCAGCCTTGAATATATGAGGGGTATAATATGAGAGTAGAAACAAGACTCACCTTTGAGAAAATTCAGCAAATTGGAGAACAAGAAGGAAGAAATTCTAAAGTATTCCTTGCAAAGGATATCCAGTTAGATGCCAATATAGTCATTAAAGAGATACCAAAAAACAAATTTACTGAGCAAGACAAATATTATGCAGAAGCACGTAACCTATATAGTTCCAAACATCCAAATATAGTTGAAGTAAATTATGCTTGTGAAGACGAAAATAATATATATTTTTCAATGCCTTTCTATCCCAATGGATCACTAAATACTATGATAGAACAGCGTTTTTTAACTGTTAGAGAAATAATAAATTATTCTTTACAGTTCATGGGTGGAATACATTACATACATACAAAGGGATTAATCCACTTCGATATAAAGCCTACAAACATTTTAATAAACAATTCTAATGTTGCTTTATTAACTGACTTTGGTTTAGCTAAATACATTGATCAATACGGTTTAGCTACACCTGAAAGTGAACTTTATTCCTCCCATACGCCACCAGAATATAATACAGGTGAAGATTTAGATTTTCAAAGCGATGTATACCAATGCGGTTTAACATTATATCGAATGTGTAATGGAAATGAAGGCTTTCATTATCAATGGAGAAAAAAGCTGCAAACTAAAGAACAACGTGCTGAGGCGATAGCAAATGGTACTTTTCCTGATCGTTCGGGATATTTACCTCATATTCCAAAACAGCTTATAAAAATAATCAATTGTGCTTTAGAAGTTAATGATACAAAACGGTATAAAAATATTTTAGATATGATTAATGATTTGGGTAAAATTGACAAAAATTTAGATTGGGTATATAATTATGATAAGTCTAATCGAACCCACGTTTGGACTATAAATGAGGAAAAGACAATTAAACGAATTATCTTAATTTGTAATAAAAAGGGAGTATGGTCTTCTAGTGGAGAATCCGAGAGTATTTCCACTGGTAAAAAGCAAACTGTGAATGCATGGAACAAGGAAAAATATAAAGATATAAACGAAGCTTTTAAAGAAATAGCAAAAATGATTTCTTCTTATTAAATAACTAATAAGTGCTGTAAAGGAGTGTGATTGTCATGAGAATTAAAAACCAACAAATGAGAAGGCAACAACTTGGCAATCCCTTTGCTAATGAATCAATCTCAGAAAGACGTAAAAGAAAAGGAACAACTGATTTTCGCGATAATAAAGAAATTATTGACCACGGAAACGGTTATTGGACTTTTAAAGCAATAGATCCTTCAAAAAAATATAATTAATTATTGATTGTTAACCACTGTTTTAAAAAGACAGTGGTTTTATTTTTCATAAGTGCAAGTAAATATCCATTTATTAACTACATTAACATGTACTTGGAAGAAGTCCGGTTATGGGATGTAGTTTTGATTGAAATTATATTTCCTGAGAGTTACAAACATCAGTTTAGTAATCAATTTTATTTGATGATCAAAACTCTTGATATAACAAGATTAGTGAAAACAGAGGCTATCTCGAATATCGAGATAGCCTCTATTTTCACTAATATATTAATTTCAATTTATAAATGATTTAAGCATTTCATTAACCTTTTCAATTTGCTCTGGAGATAATTGCTTGGCAGTTTTAAGAAGGGCAGTTAAATCATTTTGTTCAAATATTTCTATAATAGATATTTCTAGTCCGTTACAAAGTTTTAGCAAAGTGTCAATAGTAGGAGATATCTCATTACTTTCAATTCTGCTTATATTAGATTGACTAATACCGGATATATATTCAAGCTGATAACTGGATAGCCCCTTTTCCTTCCTAATACTTCTCAACTTACTTCCAATATCATCCATTTCAAACCCTCATTTTATTAATATGATAAATTATTACATTTGTTCAATTAGCATAGCAAAAAGGGTATAAAAAATATTTCAAAATGCATATTTGCATTATTTGTTTAAAAAATATAAATTTTTTGTTTAAAAAAATGCATATTTGCATATAACTTGTTGTATCAAAGAATATGTTCCATCTTATGAGGTGAAATTAGTGTCTATAGATACAAAAAGGTTAAGCATAGGCAAATTACTTGGAAGCGTAAATGAGGTTTACCGAATTCCTCTATATCAGCGTCCTTATAACTGGGGGAAAGACCAGTGGAATGATTTATGGGAGGATTTAATTAGACTCGAGGGTGAAGAAACGCATTTTCTCGGTTCTGTTATAACTATTAGTCAAGAGCGTCAAAAGGGATTTAGTTATTTTGAAGTAGTTGATGGCCAACAACGAATAACAACCATATTGCTATTGTTGACTGCTATTCGTGATATAGCAGAAGAAATGGATAAGGATCGAGCTGCCTATATTAACAATTACTTTTTAAAAAGCTCAACTATCGATGAAACCGAGGCAAAGCTGATTTTGGGAAGGAAGGATAATAAAGTTTTTAAACGTTTAGTTGACAACAAAGTTAATCTAGAGGAGGCTAAGAATGAAAAATTAGTAGAAGCTTATAAATTTTTTAAAGACAAGCTTCAAAATAGCTATCTAAATTGGCAAATTGTCTATGCACGTTTACTTGATTCTCTTGATTTAGTCTTAATGGTCACAGATTCATACTATGATGCATTTAGGCTGTTTGAGACATTAAATACTCGTGGTCTATCACTTTCATCAGTGGACTTAATAAAGAATTATCTTCTAAGTAAAATATCGACCAACGATGTAATGGTAGAAGAGTGTATCGAAATTTGGGATAGCATAATTGAGAACATAGAAGAAATTGAGTCTGTAAGACATGATAAGGTAAGGTTTTTTAGGCACTACTTATTTTCAATAGAACCAGGTATAGTCCCAATACCAAAGTTATATCCAAGGTATCAAAAGCTTATTGACAATACAGATAAGGTAATAAACCTTATCGAGGATATTTGGGCAAAATCAGAACTTTATGTAAAGTTATTCAACGGTAGTTTAGGAATAAAAGAGGTTGATATAAAATTAAACACCATTGTTCGAATAGAGGCAACAACAAGTTATACTTTGCTTTTAAAATGCCTATCTGAAGGCCTACAAAAAGAGGACTTACTTAAAGTCCTTGAAGCAACAGAAATATTCACCTTGAGACGCAGTATTTGTAATATATCAACTAGGGATATTGATAGAATTTATAATCATTTAGCACTTGAGGCATTTAAACAAGATAGTCCTGTAAGTTATATCATAGAGTATTTAAGGAAGCGAACTCCAAGTGATACAGAGTTCTACCTTAATTTTCAAAGTCGAGATTTTACAAGGTCGGCACAAACGAAGTACATACTAGAAATGATTGAAAATGAATTAACAAATAACACCAAAGAAAAAATGATTAGTACTAGAACGGATGTTCATATAGAACATATTATGCCAAGAGAACTAATTAGAAAGAGAGCAGGTGATATTGAAAGTGATTGGAAGAATGAACTAGGTCCAAGAGTATCTGAATACTCATTATATGTAAATAGGATAGGGAATTTGACTTTATTAGGTAGCGAGTTAAATATTACAGCAAGTAATAGTCCTTTCAACGAGAAGAAAAAGAAATATGAAAGATCAGTAATTTCCCTATCGAAAGATATTTGTCAATATAAGAGATGGACGTTTGAGGAAATTGAAAATAGGAGTGAACAGCTTGCTAGTATAGCCAAAAAAATTTGGAACTTTAAAAAGCTTTTGTAATAAGTTTGCCTCCTATTTTCATACATCTATTTTGTTTTTAGTGTTGATTACATTATTTTTTCGTCAAAAAGTATTATGAAATTAAAAATAGACTGGCCTTATGTCAGTCTATTTTGCATTACTTATTAATCAGTTGGGAAAAGAGGATTTAAATTAGTATCCATCCAAAGTTTTAATTAATTGTTATATTACGATGTCCTGATCAATGCAGAAGGGATAGAATTTGTTAATTGATTAGAAAAAATTTAGCCGGTTTTATATAACAAAATAGAATTATTATCTGCTGGATATATATGTTATTTTTTAGGTTAAAATGTCTATAGTATGTTAAAATATTAACCATAAAGGACTAATATTTAGAAATAAAATTTAATAATTATATATATTCTTTTAATGAGATAAAGGGGAGAAAAAAATGGTGATTGAAACCTTTAAGGACATCGAAACACATCTGTGGGCTATGGCGAATAAGTTAAGAGGTAATTTGGACCCATCGGAATATAAACATACAGTTCTAGGTTTAATCTTTCTAAAATATGTTTCTGATTCATTTCAAGAAAAATATAACCAACTGGTAGAAAATGGCGATGATCCAGAAGATAGAGATGAATATATTGCAGAAAATATCTTTTTTGTTCCAGAGTCTTCAAGATGGAGTTACCTTGTTGATAATGCAAAAAAACCAACTATTGGCGTTATTATTGATGAAGCAATGGTAGAAATAGAAAAAGAAAATGATACTTTAAAAGGTGTGCTTCCAAAGAACTATGCGAGACCGGAGTTAGATAAGGTTAAATTAGGAGAATTAATTGACCTATTCTCATTTAAAATTGGTGGTAAAAAAAATCAAGAGCAAGACTTACTTGGAAGAATATATGAATATTTCTTAGGTAATTTTGGTTTAGCAGAAGGGAAAAATTCAGGATCATTCTACACACCAAGTGGAGTTGTAAAGTTAATGGTTAATATGATTGAACCATTTAAAGGTAGAGTTTATGACCCTTGTTGTGGAAGTGGTGGAATGTTCGTCCAGTCTGCACGTTTTGTTGAAGAACATGCAGGAAGGAAGGATAATATCCATATCTATGGTCAAGAGTATACAGGAACAACCTGGAAGTTAGCCAAAATGAACCTTGCGTTAAGGGGAATAGACGGAGATTTAGGTAAACGTGATGCAGACACTTTTGCTAATGACCTACACAAAAATTTAAAAGCGGACTTCATCTTGGCTAATCCTCCGTTTAACATGAAAGACTATTCCTTAAATACGGAAGATGTTAGATGGAAGTATGGGACACCTCCTTCTAGCAACGCCAATTTTGCTTGGATTCAGCATATAATTAGCAAACTTTCTCCTAAAGGTACAGCAGCATTTGTAATGGCAAATGGAACTCTAAGCGCTGACGGAGACCAAGGGAAAATTAGGAAGGCAATAGTAGATGAGGGTTTAGTCGATTGTATTATGACCTTACCCCCAAAGCTATTTTATAATACGCAGATACCAGCATGTGTTTGGATTGTTTCCAAGGATAAGAAGAAAAGAAAAGATAAAGTTCTATTTATGAATTTAACTGATATGGGAAGTCAATCACCTAGTGCAAGAACTGTAACTGAACTTACGGATGACGCAGTTAAGGTTATTTCTGACACATACCATAATTGGAAAGTTAATAACAACTATGAGGATAAACATGGTTTTTGTAGAGAAGTAACTATTGATGAGATAATTGAGAAAAATTATGTGTTAACTACAGGTAGATATATTGAAATGGAAGATATAATTGAAGAGGATGAAGAAAATTTCAGTGTAAAGATTACTAGAATTAAAGATGAATTAGAGTCGCTCTTTTTAGAATCCCATAATTTAGAAAGTAAAATCTTAGCGATTTTGGAAGGGGTAGAGCTAGATGAAAATTGATGAGAAATCATTTTGGCTATACTCAGAAATTCTATCACCAAGAACAGAAAAACAAGGTGATATGGATGTACCGGTTTATTCTGTCACAAATGAAGGGATTTTTCCCCGTTCTGAAAAGTTTGAGAAGACTTTATCGAAATCAAATTCCAAGAACAAATTAATCTATAAAGGTGATTTAGTTTTTGGTATGAGTCGAAAAATACTAAATTGGGGAGTTATGGAAGATGAGATAGGCTCTGTTAGTGGAGCTTATAACGTATTTTCTATTAATAAGGACAAAATAAATCCCTTGTATCTAAAGTTATATATGCTTGCAAACCCTGCCTATTTCTTAAATGTAATTAAACCAGGGGCTAGGGAAGGACAAGGTATTGATAAAAGTGTATTAATGAGTAAACAGATTCCAAAGATTTCTTTAGATGAGCAGAAAAATATTATCGAATCAATTAGGGCATTTGAAAATAAAATAACCGTCAACAATGAAATTAATAAACGGTTAAATGAATTATCACAATCTTACTTTAAGCAATGGTTTATTGACTTTGAATTTCCTAATAGAGAAGGCAAACCATACAGATCATCTGGTGGCGAAATGAAAGAAGTAAATTCTATAGAGATACCAAAAGAGTGGGCACAAAAGAAGTTAGAGGACGTTTCTGAATTCCAGAATGGTTATGCATTTTATAAGGTTGGTTATTCAAACGAGGGAATAAAAGTAATTGATTTAGGTAATGTCGATATATTTGGGAACTTTATAGAAACAAGTACTGATAAGTATATTTCAGAAGATATTTACGACCAGAAAAAAATGCAAAAATACCATGTTAAAAAGAATGATTTAGTAATAATCATGACTGATAGGAAACAAACAATGGATTTACTCGGGAAGGTTGGGAAGATAACCAAGGATACTCCATATATACTAAATCAAAGGGTTGGAAGAATAAGAGCTAATGATGGAATAAATGTAAACTTTCTTTATAGCTATCTAAATAGTGAGAAATGTTTAAATAAATTAAAAGCTAACGCATTGGGAAGTGTTCAAAAATACGTTAATACAGGGGATATAACAGGTCTTGAAATCATTGTACCTACAGAAGACATTATGATGAAGTTCAGCAGCTTAATCAACCCGGTTTTCGAGTTGATGGAAAAATACAGTGAAGAAAACTTTGAACTTGAAGGTTGTAAAAACTCTTTATTGCCTAAATTAGTAAATGGAGAAATATCTATTACTATTCCAACTGAAAAGGAGAATAGAGCTGTATGAGCTTAGATAACTTTATAGAATCAGACCTAGAAGAAGCTAGCCTAGAGTGGTTTGAAGAACTTGGTTATGAAAGAATATATGGTCCAGATATTGCACCTGATGGAGACTTTCAAGAAAGAGATTCCTATGCTGATGTGGTATTAAAAGGAAGGCTAAGGAACTCTTTAGAGGACATTAATCCAGAAATACCTGATTATGCTATTGATGAGGCAATTAGAAAGATATTAATACCACAAAAAATCACTTTACTGGATAATAATTTAGAGTTCCATAAGATGATAACTGATGGAATAGATGTTAGTGTTAAACAGTCTGATGGAAGTTATATGACTAAGCAAGTAAATATTTTTGACTGGGATAATCCAGATTACAATGATTGGGCGATAGTTAGTCAATTCACTATTATAGAAAACGGAATTGAAAAGAGACCCGACTTAATAGTTTTTGTAAACGGAGTCCCTCTTGTAGTTATAGAATTAAAGAGTTCTTCTGATGAAGACGTAGATATTGGTGATGCTTTTAACCAGATAGAAACCTATAAAGAAACAATTCCTTCATTATTTGTTTACAATGCTTTTAATATTATCTCAGATGGTATAAACGCACAGGCCGGTTCGTTAACAGCTAATACTGAGTGGTATAAAGCATGGAAAACAATAGATGGTAACAATATTGCTCCATCATCAATACCCGAATTAGAGGTTTTATTAAGAGGAATGTTGGACAAAGGTAGGTTTCTTGATATTATTAAGAGTTTTATAATGTATGATTCAGATGGAGAAAATACTTATAAAATACTGGCGGGATATCACCAGTACTATGCTGTTAATAAGGCCATAGATAATACTATAAAGGCATCTTCAACTGAAGGTAATAAAAGAATCGGAGTTATCTGGCATACACAAGGATCTGGTAAGTCCTTTTCAATGGTTTTCTATTCAGGAAAACTTGTAATAAACGATGAATTAAAAAATCCAACTATAGTTGTAATAACAGATCGGAACGATCTAGATGACCAATTATTTAAAACTTTTGATAGGTCACAACAACTATTAAGGTGTGAGCCTAAACAGGCTGGAGATAGAGCTGAATTGAGAACTCTACTAAATGGTAGGAGTTCTGGGGGAGTAATTTTCACAACCATCCAAAAATTTGTGCCAGATGATGCCGAAGAGTCCATGCCTATTTTAACAAATAGAAGAAATGTAATTGTTATGTGTGATGAAGCTCATAGAAGTCAATATGGTTTTTCTGCAGAGGTGATAAAAAATAAAGGACTAACCGATGCACATATTAAATTTGGTTATGCAAAGTATATGAGAGATGCTCTACCTAATGCTTCATATATTGGATTTACTGGTACTCCTATAGAGACAACAGATAAAAATACTCAAGCTGTTTTTGGTGACTACATTGATATATATGATATGACTAGGGCAGTAGAAGACGGTACAACTGTAAAAATATACTATGAAAGCAGGATTGCCAAAATCGAACTTTCTGAAAATGAAAAGCCTAACATTGATGAAAGTTATGATGAAATTACAGAAAATCAAGAAGAAACTCAGAGAGAACATCTAAAGAGTAAATGGTCTAGACTAGAAGCAATTGTTGGGGCAGAAAAGAGAGTTAACCTTATTGCAAAAGATATAGTTGAACATTTCGAAAACAGGCAGATTGCTCAAACATCTGGACCAGGTAAAGTAATGATAGTCTGCATGTCAAGAAGGATTTGTGTTGATATGTATAACGCAATAACAAGTTTAAGACCAGAATGGCATGATAAAGATGTTTCAAAAGGGAAAATAAAGGTTGTAATGACAGGGAAATCTTCTGATCCTAAGAGTTGGCATGTCCATTCTGGAACGAAAAAGCAAAGAGATGATTTAGCGAAGAGGTTTAAAGACACTAATGATGAGCTGCAGATTATCATTGTCCGAGATATGTGGCTTACAGGTTTTGATGTTCCAAGTATGAATACAATGTATATAGACAAGCCGATGAGTGGCCATAATCTAATGCAAGCAATAGCTAGGGTCAATAGAGTCTTTAAGGATAAGCAGGGAGGACTAATTGTTGATTATATCGGAATTGCAGACAACCTAAAAAGTGCTCTATCTCAATATACTGAGAGTGATAAGAGACAAACTGGTGTTGACACCAACGTTGCTGCAAATGTATTTCTTGAAAAATTAACTATAGTAAGAGAAATTTTACATGGCCATGACTATAGTAAATTTTTTAATAGCAAATCAAGTGAAAAAATGAAACAAATTGTTGAAACCATGGATTTTATAATGGGTTTAGATAAAGATAGGAAGAAAGATTACCTTAATCATGTTACTGAATTAGCTAGAGCATATTCTTTATGCTCTACAACGGAAATAGCAATTACTAATAACATAGAAGTGGGTTTCCATAAAGCTGTAAAATCAGGAATAATAAAAATATTAGGAACTAATGAAAAGAAGAAAACCAATAGCCAATTAGATATAGAAATAAATCAGTTAATTTCTAAATCACTTACATCTGATAAGGTTATAGATTTATTTGAATCAATAGGGCTAGATAAGCCCAATATATCAATTTTGTCAGATGAGTTTTTAGATGAGGTAAAAAATCTCCCTCAAAAAAATGTTGCATTAGAGCTTCTAAATAGATTAATTAAAGGAAGCATTAAATCATATGCAAGGAGAAATTTAACAAAGGCTAGGAAATTTTCCGAATTACTAGACTCATCAATAAGAAAATACCAAAACCGTACAATAGAGACTACAAAGATTATAATAGAGCTATTGGAATTAGCTAAAGAAATGAAAAAAGCCGAAGCAGCTGGGGAAGCTTCAGGGTTGAGTCTAGAGGAACTAGCCTTTTATGATGCCTTAACTTCAGATACAGATGCTTGTGGTGAAATTCCAAAGGAAGAACTAGAACAAATGTCTAGGGAGATAGTTCTGAAAATAAAAAACAACTTAAGTGTGGACTGGTCAATTAGAAAGAATGTGCAGGCGAAAATGAGACTGGCTGTTAAAAAAATTCTAAAAGAGCACGGATACCCCAAAGATAAAAGGGAAGAAGCAACAAAGTTAATAATGGAGCAGACACATTTAATGTGTGAGAGTGAAAGTGAAAAATTATAATTTTATTAGTTGTAAAGTGAAAAGCTTTTTATTGGATAATATTTTTAAGTGTCCCAAAATTAGTGCACATCATAAGTGCATAGTTGCTTTAAAACTATAAGAATTATGTGTGACACAAAACTTTGGTAAAGTTAAGTGTCCAAATGTAAATTTTGTAGAAGTTTAGAATAACCTTGATTTATTGGGGTTTATTAATTGGACACGTATCCAACTTATCATAATTTGCGGCTTCGCGTCGCCAACATTTAGTGGAGAAGGTCATTCCTGCATTAGAACAAGGAAAAATTGTTTTATGTGACCGCTTTGTGGATAGTTCACTAGCCTATCAAGGGTATGCACGAGGTCTTGGAATCGATGAAGTTTTATCTATTAATGAATTTGCTATTAATGGGTTGATGCCGTCATTAACTCTTTTCTTTGATATTAAACCTGAAAAAGGGTTAACAAGAATTGGAAAGAATGATGAAAGGGAAGTTAATCGGCTTGACCTTGAGAATCTTTCCTTCCATCAAAAGGTTTATGATGGTTATTTAAAGGTTGCAGCCCGTTTTAAGGACCGCTTTTCTACCATTAATGCTGAGAATTCAATTGATGTTGTATCAAAGGAAGCATTTGAAATTATTGAAAAGCATTTGAATTACAAGTAATGCTACGAATTGCCTCAAAAGTCTGATGACTTTTGAGGTTTTTGTTTTCGTTCTGGCTATACTTGTTATAGAATAAAGACAACATGGATATTCGCACAAATAGTTACCAAATTTCGTAATATGAAGGAACAAGTAAAAGTGATAAAATAAAGGGAGGCTAAACGATGAAGCTAGTCGTTGCAGTTGTGCAGGATAAGGACAGCAACCGTTTGTCACAAGCATTAGTCGAACATAATTTCCGAGCAACAAAGCTTGCTACAACAGGTGGTTTTCTAAAATCAGGAAATACTACGTTCCTTGTGGGAACGGAGGACATCCGTGTAAATAAATTATTAGATATTATTAAGGATAATTGCAAACATCGGGAGCAAATGATTGCCCCTGTTTCACCAATGGGTGGAAATGCAGATTCCTTTGTTCCGTTTCCTGTGAAAGTCGAGGTAGGTGGAGCAACAGTATTTGTGTTACCGATTGATGAATTTCACCAATTTTAACTTTATTAAGTGGGAGTACAGTCTCCCACTTAGTAAAGTTAAAGCTTCCAGCGGATACCACGATTTTTCAATGGAAGTTTTTCGAGCTTGCTCGAAAAAAATCGTGCGCAAATATGCCAAGGCGTATTTGATAAGAAGGTGACAATTAGTTCATGAAAATAAACCAGGATTTTCGTGTAAACATGGATAAAAATCACCCAAACCAATCCAATAAGGTTTCGGGAAATGTGAACTTTAGTAAATTTGTCCAACAGGAAGGTAATAAACTTCAAATGGAGCAATTGACAAAGCTCCTTTCTCAAATTGACATGGCTGGAGAACGACTCTCTCGCTCACAAACCTTTCAAGACTTAGCTTCCTATAAATCTCTTGTTAAGCGTTTTATCCATGAGGCAGTTGAATATGGAATGGATATAAAGCAATCCCACAGTTGGAATTTTAATGGACAAGGGAGAACGCATAAACTTATTGAGGAAATTGATAAGGAATTATTGGATTTAACGGAACAAATGGTTGACCAGGAGAGAGGATCAATTGATATTCTAGGAAATGTTGGATTTATAAAAGGATTATTAATCAACTTGTATACGTAATTGAAAGAGTGATGTATGATGGAAAAAACATGGGAACAACTTCAGGAATATCAGCCACTAGTCTTAAAGATGGTTGAAAATAGTCTCAAGAAGAACAGAGTGGCCCATGCTTATTTATTTGAGGGGAGCCGAGGTACAGGTAAAAAGGAAGTCGGCTTTCTTTTGGCAAAAAGTCTTTTCTGTCAGCATCCTGTTGAGTACAAACCTTGTAATGAATGTACAAATTGTCGTAGAATTTCATCGGGCAACCATCCCGATGTTCATGTCATCGAACCAGATGGTCTATCAATTAAAAAATGGCAAATTCAAGCGTTGCAAGAAGAGTTTTCAAAAACGGGTGTGGAATCAAATCGTAAAGTTTATGTAATTAACCATGCTGATAAAATGACAACAAATGCTGCAAATAGTTTGCTGAAATTCCTTGAAGAGCCGACAAGCCAAACAGTGGCCATTTTGCTAACCGAGCAAATTCATCGAATTTTGAATACAATTCTATCCAGATGCCAAATATTATCATTTCGGCCACTTGCTCCAAAGGTTATTTCCGAGCGGCTCATTGATGAAGGGATCTCTCCTACTATCGCTACCCTTGTTGCTCATACAACGAATAATTTGGAAGAAGCACGTGAGTTAAGCACGGATGCTTGGTTTGGACAGTCCCGTTCAATAGTGTTACAATTATATGAAGTAATCAATACAAGGCCAACCCATGCTTTCTTTTTATTGCAGGACCAATGGTTACCTCACTTTAAAGAGAAAGAGCAGTTAAGCTTTGGTTTAGATATATTATTGCTTATTTATAAAGATTTATTATATATACAGCTGGGTGATGAAGAGAAGCTTATCTTTCATGACCAGATTACTAGCTTTAAACAATATGCACTCAAGACGTCTACTAGACGTGTAAGTGATCAGATAGCAACGGTTTTAGAGGCGAAGCGTCGTCTATACACCAACATGAACCCACATTTATTAATGGAACAATTGGTAATAAAGTTACAGGAGGGATATAAGCTTGTATGATGTAGTTGGTGTACGCTTTAAAAAAGCGGGAAAAATATATTACTTTGACCCAAACGGTTTTACAATCCCTGACGGTGAATACGTGATTGTAGAAACGGTCAGAGGAATTGAGTTTGGCAAGGTTGTCATAAATAAAAAACAAGTCGATGAAAATGACATCGTACTTCCATTAAAAAAGGTCATCCGTATTGCGGATTCTAAGGATAAATTAATTGTAGAGGAAAATAAGCAAGCGGCAACAGAGGCGTATAATGTGTGTCAAGGAAAGGTAGTTGAACACAGCCTTGATATGAAGCTTGTTGATGTTGAATATACGTTTGATAGAAATAAAGTGATCTTCTATTTCACAGCAGATGGACGAGTTGATTTCCGGGAGTTAGTGAAAGATTTAGCGGCAATCTTCCGTACGAGAATCGAATTAAGGCAAATAGGGGTACGTGATGAAGCCAAGATGCTTGGTGGAATTGGTCCATGCGGAAGAATGCTTTGTTGCTCGACCTTCTTAGGGGATTTTGAGCCCGTTTCAATTAAAATGGCGAAAGATCAAAATCTGTCACTGAACCCTACTAAAATATCAGGTTTGTGTGGCCGATTAATGTGCTGTTTAAAATACGAGAACGATGAGTATGAAAGTGCAAAAGAACAGCTTCCAGACCTTGGTGAGATGATTGAAACAACAAGTGGTAAAGCGAAGGTTGTCGGGCTCAATATTTTGGAACGAGTACTACAGCTGGAATTAGTAGGTCGTGAACGTGTTGTTGAATATACGTGGGAGGAACTACTAAAAGAAGGAGCGATTTCGATTCAAGCCACAGAATAACGAGGTGGAATGCGTGGACAAAAAAGATATTTTTGAATCTGTTAGTAGTATGGAGAAACAAATTGGTAATCTGTATACTCAACTAGGAGAATTGAAAGAACATCTTGGGCAATTACTTGAAGAGAATCATAATTTAAAAATGGAGAATGATCTTTTACGTCGTCGACTTGATCAATCCATTTCAAAGAAAAAAGAAGAAAAAGCTGACAAAGCTTTACAAGAAGCAAAGCAGGTTGATATTGGTGAGGGATATGATAACTTAGCAAGACTTTATCAGGAAGGTTTCCATATTTGTAATGTTCATTATGGAAGTGTCCGTACTGAGGGTGACTGTTTATTTTGTCTCTCCTTTTTAAATAAGAAGTAGGTCCTTTCCTAAATAGGAGAGGGCTTTTTCATTTTTAAACAATACGTTTATAATAGTAGATAGATAATCATAGGGAAGGAAACAGAATGCAATGGTTCAATTATATGACGATGAGCGCTTAGATCATTTATTAGCGGAAAACTTGAGAATCATCCAAAGCCCCTCTGTATTTGCTTTTTCATTGGATACAGTACTTCTGGCGCGATTTGTGTATGTTCCAATTCAAAAAGGAAAAATCATTGACTTATGTACAGGCAATGGAGTTATTCCACTACTTCTCAGTAGACGATCAAAAGCAGAAGTTACAGGTGTTGAAATTCAAAAGCGTATATATGACATGGCCAAAAGAAATATGGAATACAATAAGCTTTCTACTCAACTATCGGTTATTCACGGTGACATTAAGGACATGCCTAATCAGCTAGGTCGTGGTAAGTTCGATGTGGTAACCTGCAACCCGCCTTATTTTCCAACACCAAAGGCGGATGAAATGAATCAAAATGAATACCTTAAGATTGCTCGCCATGAAATTTATTGCACATTAGAGGATGTCGTTCGTGTTAGTAGCGAATTGGTTAAGCAAGGAGGTAAGGTTGCATTCGTCCATCGACCAGGTAGATTAATGGATATTCTCACCTTAATGAGACAATACCGAATCGAGCCAAAGCGCTTGCAATTTGTTTATCCGAGACTTGGTAAAGAAGCAAATACGATCTTGGTTGAAGGGATTAAGTTCGGAAAAGCTGACCTAAAAATTTTACCGCCTCTATATGTATACGATGAACAGAATGAGTATACAAAAGAGCTAAGGAAGATTCTCTATGGGGACGAATAATCATTATTTCTATGTCGTCGAGTGCAAGGATGGAAGCTTCTATGCAGGTTATACAACAGATGTTGAGGAACGTTTAAAAAAGCACAACGAAGGTAAAGGGGCCAAATATACAAGAGGAAGAGGTCCCATTACCCTATTATTTTCTCAGGAATTTGAAACGAAGGAAGAAGCAATGCGTGCTGAATATAGATTTAAACGACTGAAGCGGCCTGAGAAAGAACGGTTGCTTGCAATGGAAAGTGGGGAGCGATATGTGGCAGCAAAAGAGCTTTCAACCAAATTATGAATATGGAACTTTATATCTCGTTCCGACCCCGATTGGGAACTTGGAAGATATGACTTTTAGGGCGATTAAAACGTTGAAAGAATCAGCAGTTATTGCGGCAGAGGATACAAGGCAAACTAGAAAACTTTGCAATCACTTTGAGATTGAAACACCAGTTATCAGTTATCATGAACATAATAAAAAGGTGAGTGGTGAAAAGATTCTTTCCTTCTTGCGTGATGGCAAAGATGTGGCAATTGTAAGTGATGCCGGGATGCCGACAATTTCTGACCCGGGCTATGAACTAGTAGTTGAAGCCGTTAAGGAGAAGATGTATGTTGTTCCTTTACCTGGTGCAAATGCGGCATTAACATCACTGATAGCCTCGGGACTTGGTACACAACCCTTTTATTTTTATGGTTTTTTAGACCGTAATAAGAAGATGAAACGAAAGCAGCTGGAGAGTATCGTACATATCCAAGCAACACTGCTCTTTTATGAAGCTCCACATCGATTAAAAGAAACACTAAAGATTATGAGGGAGATACTTGGAAATCGCAAAGTAACAGTTTCTCGTGAATTAACCAAGAAATTTGAGGAGTTTATTCGTGGAGATTTAGATGAAATTCTTACCTGGTCAGAAGAGGATACCGTTCGCGGTGAGTTTTGTCTTGTTGTAGAAGGAGCACAGCAAGGTGAAGAAGAGGCTTTGGAGGCTTGGTGGGAAGAGCTATCAGTCGAACATCATGTCAATCATTATGTTGAGACTGAGTCAATGACAACGAAAGAAGCAATTAAACAAGTTGCAAAAGACCGAAATCAGCAAAAGAGAGAAATTTATCAAGAATACCATGGTTTATAGAATAGAAAAAAGCTTCTCAATCCGAGAAGCTTTTCATCTATCATTTATTATTTTACAACTGTTAGATTGTTTTGAAGCTCTTTAAGAATTTGTTCGGCACCTTCACGGCTAAGAACAATCTTGCCATTAGCAAGTGTAAAATTATCATCTGAAATTTCACCAGTTACTTGACAAGTCATATTTGGCTTGTATTTCTTTAAGATAATTCTGTCATCGTCAACATAAATTTCTAACGCATCTTTTTCTGCGATGTCTAATGTACGACGAAGCTCGATAGGAATAACCACACGACCTAATTCATCAACTTTACGAACAATACCTGTAGATTTCATTTCTTTTTTCTCCTCTCAATATTTTTATTTATTTATCTCTCTATATCGTCAATTTTCGACAAATTGATTTCTAGATAATGATATCAAGATTTCCATTTAACGTCAATCACTTTTAACTACAATTCTTTTAAAATATGTATAATAATGGTACATGTGTCCTATAACATCAAGCCTTTTTAGAAATGCCAATCTTATTAATCTACTTTATTACGAATAAATACTGTACTATAATAAAGGGAAAAATGGTAATTCAATTCGACTAAATTCGACAAAATTCACGTTATTTTTGTCGAAAAAAAATTCTATTTCATATTTATCGAAACGTTTCCTATTTCATTCGCTTACATATTCTATTTAGATACGGAAATTTGGCATTTCTTTTTTCTTCAAGGGGCAGGGGCTACAGGCGCTTGCGCTTTTCTCGTGCTTTAGGTATATTTTGAAGATATAATAGGAATAGATGAATAGTATGTCTACACGTGTACTTGATAAGAGGAGGTTTAACGATGGCACAAGAAAATAAAACATTTTATTTAACTACACCCATTTATTATCCAAGTGGAAAATTACATATTGGTCACGCATATACAACTGTAGCGGCAGATGCTATGGCTAGATATAAAAGACTACGTGGATATGAAGTCATGTTTTTAACAGGAACTGACGAGCACGGTCAAAAAATCCAACGTTCTGCAGCTGAAAAAGGTGTTACACCACAAGCATATGTTGATGAGATTGTGTCAGGTATCCAAGAATTATGGCAAAAACTTGAGATTTCTTATGATGATTTTATTCGTACTACAGAAGATCGCCATAAAAAGGTTGTCGAAAAGATTTTTGACCAACTTGTTAAACAAGGCGATATCTATCTTGACAAATACGAAGGATGGTATTGTACACCATGTGAATCTTTCTTTACAGAAAGACAATTAGCAGATGGAAATTGCCCTGACTGCGGACGTCCAGTTGAAAAGGTAAAGGAAGAATCCTATTTCTTCAAAATGAGTAAATATGTAGATCGCCTGCTTCAGTATTATGAAGAGAATCCGGAGTTTATCCAACCTGAATCCCGTAAAAATGAAATGATTAATAACTTTATTAAGCCTGGTCTTGAGGATTTGGCTGTATCAAGAACAACTTTTGATTGGGGTATTAAAGTACCAGGAGATCCAAAGCACGTTATCTATGTATGGATTGATGCGTTATCGAACTATATCACAGCATTAGGTTATGGTACTGACGATGATTCTAAATATCAAAAATATTGGCCTGCTGATGTTCATTTAGTAGGTAAAGAGATTGTTCGTTTCCATACGATTTACTGGCCAATTATGCTAATGGCATTAGACCTTCCACTGCCGAAAAAGGTATTTGCCCATGGTTGGTTATTAATGAAGGATGGAAAAATGTCAAAATCAAAAGGAAATGTCGTTGACCCGGTTACATTAATTGACCGTTATGGGCTGGACTCACTTCGTTATTATTTACTTCGTGAGGTTCCTTTTGGTGCAGATGGTGTATTTACACCTGAAGGTTTTGTTGAAAGAATCAATTTTGACTTGGCAAATGACTTAGGAAACTTACTTAACCGTACTGTTGCAATGATCGGACGGTATTTTGATGGTACCATTCCAACTTATCAGGGTAATCAGTCAGAATATGATACGCAGCTTGCGAATTTTGCGGTGGACACTGTTTCTAAATATGAAGAAGCGATGGAGAAAATGGAGTTTTCCGTTGCGCTTACAGCTCTATGGCAGTTCATTAGCCGTACAAATAAGTATATTGATGAAACTCAGCCTTGGGTTGTTGCAAAGGATGAAGCGAAAAAGGATGAACTAGGTTCAATTATGAGTCATTTAGCAGAATCCCTTCGGTTTGCAGCAATTATGCTTGAGCCGTTCTTAATCAAAACTCCAGGTGAGATTTTTACACAACTCGGAATGAGGGAAGAAGCATTAAAAACATGGGAAAGCCTAACTGAGTTCGGAATTAAAACAGAAGGACTTCAGGTTACTAAGGGTGAGCCTATTTTCCCACGATTGGAAATTGCCGAAGAAGTAGAATATATAAAAGCTAAAATGCAGGGTGGTACGAAAAAAGAAGAGCCTGTACAAGAAGTGGAACAAGCAGATGAAATCACGATTGATGATTTTATGAAGGTCGAACTTCGCGTTGCAGAAGTGCTTCAAGTAGAGCCTGTAAAAAAGGCTGATAAGCTATTAAAACTTCAATTAGACTTAGGTTTTGAAAAACGTCAGGTTGTTTCTGGTATTGCACAATATTACACTCCTGAGGAATTAGTAGGTAAGAAGGTAATTTGTGTAACAAACCTTAAACCTGTAAAATTACGTGGAGAATTATCACAAGGTATGATTTTAGCAGGGTCTGTTGATGGGAAGCTATCAGTCGCCACGATTGATCAAAGCCTACCAAATGGAGCTAAGGTAAAATAACAAAAGGGACAGATAACTTCTGTCCTTTTTACATATTGAAAAAGGAGTTTTATTTATGTTAATTGATACACATGCTCATTTAAATGCGATACAGTATCAAGAAGATTTAAAAGAAGTAATTGAAAGAGCACAAAGTGAAGGTGTTGAAATCATTGTAGTTGTTGGGTTTGACCGTGAAACGATTACAAGAGCGATAGAATTAGCGGATACTTATGAGTTTATTTACGCGACAGTTGGGTGGCACCCAGTGGATGCAATTGATATGACAGATGAAGATCTCAAATGGATTGAGGAACTTTGTTCCCATCCAAAGGTCGTAGCGTTAGGTGAAATGGGTCTTGATTACTATTGGGACAAGTCCCCAAAAGAAATTCAAAAGGAAGTCTTTCGTAAGCAAATTGCACTAGCAAAGAAGGTAAAACTACCCATTATTATTCATAATCGAGAGGCAACTGCCGACATTATTGAAATCCTGGAAGAAGAGAAAGCAAGTGAGGTCGGCGGCATCATGCACTGTTTTACTGGTAGTGTTGAAGTCGCAAAACAATGTATGGATATGAACTTTTATATTTCATTTGGTGGGCCTGTTACCTTTAAAAATGCAAAAAAACCAAAAGAGGTAGCAACTGAAATTCCATTAGATCGTCTACTAATTGAAACTGATTGTCCTTATTTAACACCACATCCTTTTCGAGGAAAACGAAATGAACCAAGCTATGTGAAATATGTAGCAGAGCAAATTGCGGAACTAAAAGGGGTTACTTTTGAGGAAATTGCCCAAATAACATCCGACAATGCGAAGCGATTTTTCGGCATAAAATGATAGCAAATTTTGTCAAAAAATAGGATAGCTTGTCCAACAATAAGTTAATTAGAAAAAGTTCTACATGTCTCCTTTGTCTCATATATATCTTTGTCGACAACTAATTCTTCCTTTTTAAAAATTCTTCTTGCATAATATTTAGTACGGTGAATGAAAAAAGGGGTGGGGTTGACAGAATATAATATCCTTTATATAATCCACTGAGAGAAGGAGGCGTTTTTCATTTGCTTAAAAACATGAAAAAACTGTTTTCCGAGTCAAAGCACAGAAAGAGATTAATAGTCTCGATAAGTAGTTTTATAGTTTTAGTAGGTGCCGGCACAGGTTATGCTACATATGAAACTACAAAGGATACAGTTACACTATCATTAAATGGAAATGAGCAAGTTATAAGGACGCACGCAAACACGGTTGCAGAAGTTCTACAAGATTTAGAGATAGATGTCTCGAAACATGACGAGCTTTCACCTTCAATGGATACGGCAATCAAGGACAATTTGAAAGTGACATGGCAAGAGGCTATTCCGGTTGAGCTTGTAGTTGATAACCAACCACAAAAGGTCTGGACAACAGTCAAAACCGTGGGAGATCTTTTCAAAGACACTAAGGTAGAAATAACAGAACACGATAAAGTCAATCCAAGTTTAGATACAAAGTTAAAAGAAGATATGAAAGTGGAAGTTGAAAAAGCATTTCAACTCACTTTAAATGACGGCGGTACAGAATCAAAAGTGTGGTCCACTTCGACTACTGTCGCTGACTTTTTAAAAGGTCAAAATGTTACACTAAATGAATTGGATCGAGTAGAACCAGGAATGGAAGCACAGATTACAGCAAATAGTGTCGTCAATGTCGTACGAGTAGAAAAAGTCACCGATGTAGTGGAAGAATCAGTTGCCTTTGCGGTTGTTAAGAAAAAGGACAACAGCCTCGATAAGGGCAAGCAAAAGGTTGTAAATCCTGGCCAAGATGGTAAGGTTGCAAAACACTACGAAGTCGTTCTTGAAAATGGAAAAGAAGTTTCAAGAGATCTTGTCAAAACAGAAACCTTACAAGATAGTAAGGATAAAGTAGTAGCTGTCGGTACACGTGAAATTGTTCAACAGGTTTCCCGTGGTAAAAGTAATGTTTCAAAAGAATTCTATGTTTCATCTACAGCGTATACTGCGTATTGTAGTGGTTGCTCAGGAACAACTGCCACAGGAATTAACCTTCGTTCAAATCCAAATGTCAAGGTTATTGCGGTTGACCCTAGTGTCATTCCTCTAGGTACAAAAGTGTATGTAGAAGGATATGGCTATGCAGTAGCTGCTGACAAGGGAACTGATATTAAAGGTTATAAGATTGATGTCTTTTTCTCGGAAAAATCTCAAGCTTTTCGTTGGGGCCAACGAAAGGTAAAAATTCAAATACTAAATTAACTTGCATTGAACAGAGGAATATTCCTCTGTTTTTTTATGTCTGGTTCCAGTGCCTAGCCCCTCGAGGTCACAAGCCAATCCATCAAGAAGGTCAAAGAGCAACCTTCTCGCTGACTCGTCTTGTGCTTGTCGGGGCTGATCAAGGCACTGGAACACTTCTTTTTATGTCTATGTCTTTTTTGTTATAATTATGTAATATTTGTATCTATAATGTTAGACGAAATAAATCGAGAAAGGTTTCAATAAAAATGAAAATAAAAGAAATAATTGTTGTGGAAGGCAAAGATGATACCGTAGCTATCAAAAGAGCGGTTGATGCTGATACAATCGAGACAAACGGTTCAGCCGTTAATCAAGATGTTCTAGAAACCATTAAACACGCCCAACAAGTAAGAGGAGTGATCGTGTTTACAGATCCTGACTACCCAGGGGAGAGAATCCGCAAAATTGTGGCGAATGCTGTTCCTGGATGTAAGCATGCTTTTTTGCCAAAGAAAGAGGCACTTGCGAAGTCAGGTAAAAAGGTTGGGGTCGAGCATGCTACCCCAGAAGCGATTAGAAAGGCCTTAGAAGAGGTTAAACAAGAGCGGGAGGACTTTGACTCTGATATCGACTTGGACGCTCTTGTAGAGGCAGGGTTGATTGGAGGAAGTAAGGCGAAGGAACGAAGAGAAAAGCTAGGCGTCCTTTTGAAAATTGGTTATACTAACGGAAAACAGCTATATAAACGCCTGCAAATGTTCCAAATCACAAAAGAGGCATTTGATGAGGCTGTCGAAAAAGTACTACAGGGGGAAAGGCAAAGTGATTAAAGATATCGCCACACCTATAAGAACTAGAGCAATTTTAGAAAAGCATGGATTTTCATTTAAGAAAAGCTTAGGACAAAACTTTTTGATTGATACAAATATTCTCCACCGCATAGTCGACCACGCTGAAATTACAGAGGAAACAGGAGCAATCGAAATTGGACCAGGAATTGGAGCATTAACTGAACAGCTTGCTAAGCGAGCAAAAAAAGTGGTCGCATTTGAAATAGATGGTCGACTTTTGCCAATATTAGCAGATACGTTATCTCCATATCCAAATGTTGAGATTATCCATGAAGATGTATTAAAAGCAGATGTGCAGTCTGTCATTCATGAAAAAATGCAGGGAACTAGCGATATTATGGTAGTTGCCAACCTCCCTTATTATGTAACGACGCCTATCATTATGAAGCTTTTAACAGAAAACATCCCATTAAGAGGCATTGTTGTAATGCTGCAAAAAGAAGTAGCAGATCGGATTTCAGCTGTACCCGGTACAAAGGATTATAACTCATTATCAATTGCCATCCAGTATTATACCACCGCTGAAACTGTCATGACGGTACCAAGAACCGTGTTTGTTCCACAACCCAATGTAGACTCTGCGGTGATTCGTTTAATCAAAAGGAAGGAACCTGCAGTAAAGGTTGAAAATGAACCCTTCTTTTTTGATGTGGTTCGTGCTTCATTTGGACAAAGAAGAAAGACAATCTTAAATAATTTAACCTCAAATCTTCCAAACGGGAAGGCTTTAAAAGAAGTAATTGAAGGGTGTTTAGCCACTTCAAATATCGATCCAAAACGTCGCGGAGAAACATTATCAATCGAAGAATTCGGGCACTTGAGTAATGAATTGTATAAGAACTTAGACAAAGGGCCTACTGAATAGTTAACGTATTCCGATTCAAGGAGCAAAACAGTAAATTACAATACATTTCTAGCGTGAATTCACATACGAATTCACGCTTTAACTTTTTTGAGAACAACAGTTGCTGCTGAAGTACGGCAAAACCTTTTAATTAAATGGAGTTACTTGACTTTGGACACACCTGCGCAGATCATGCCTAGCGTCGTCCGAAGATGACTAAACTTCGGACACGCTCGCGAAGAAATTACCTTGTGCAGTCCGAAGATAGCAAAACTTCAGACTCACTTGAGCAAAAATTGCCTAGCGTAGTCCGAAGATACCTCAACTTCGGACGCACCTCAGCAGAAGTTACCTTGAGCTGTCCGAAGATGCCTCAACTTCAGACACAGCCCAGCAGAAATTACCTAGCGCAGTCCGAAGTTACCAAAACTTCGGACACATTTGCGCAGCTTATGCCCTCTGTAGTCCGAAGATGACTAAACTTCAGACACACTCTTGTGGAAATTGCCTAGCGTTGTCCGAAGATGACTCAACTTCGGACACAGCCCAGCAGAAATTACCTAGCGCAGTCCGAAGATACCTCAACTTCGGACACAGCCCAGCAGAAATTGCCAAGCGCAGTCCGAAGATACACAAACTTCGGACACACCTCAGCAGAAATTACCTAGCGCAGTCCGAAGATACCTCAACTTCGGACGCACCTCAGCAGATATTGCATTCCCTTGCCCGAAGAACCCAAACATCGACCACACCCTAACAGAAATGGCCTTCCATTGTCAGCAATACTTTATTACCTGGTAGTTTTTTGACTAAAATTTATTTGACATTAATCAAATGCGGGCGGATATGATAATTAAACTGTTAGTAATTCAAAACGGAATACGTTACTGAATAGTAAGCCCTTTGTCTTTTTTAGGTTGTTCCACTTTCTTTCCTCTCACCACTTTTGCCTATTCTGCATAGGCTAACCAGTAGGTATCTCATAAGCGCAAATTACCTCGAAGTTGGAGTGGTTGAGGATGGAAATAAAAGTTGGTGATATTGTTGCAAGGAAATCATATCACTTTGACCTTTTGTTTAAAGTAACAGAAATTGCACATGATCAAACAGTTTATTTATATGGTGAAGATGTAAGGTTGATTGCAGATGCTCCATATGATGATTTAGTTCTAGTCGATGAGAACGAAAGGCAGAAGAGACAGCGGAGTGATCGAGAAAAAGTGGATCATTCCTATCGCCTTTTTCGACAAGATTATCAGTTAATTAGGCAAAAAAATGAATACCATGCCACAGGTGGTTATTCAAGTGATACAGAGTTTTTTCAAATTCCAGGAAGAGTCCTGCATATTGATGGTGACCCCAATTACTTAAAAAAGTGCCTAGCGTTATATGAGAAGATAGGTGTTCCTGTATATGGAGTACATTGTCATGAAAAGGAAATGCCAGATAAGATTGATGAGTTACTTGATAAATATAGACCTGACATACTTGTGATAACTGGGCATGATGCATTTTCAAAGTCGAAGGGAAAGGTTACTGAACTAAAGGCATATCGGCATTCTCGCCATTTTGCTCAAACGGTTCGACAGGCAAGAAAACGAGTTCCGCATTTAGATCAACTTGTTATTTTTGCAGGTGCATGCCAGTCCCACTTCGAGTCTTTGATAAGAGCGGGTGCAAATTATGCAAGTTCACCTTCAAGAGTCAATATTCATGCGCTAGACCCTGTATATATCGTTGCAAAGATTTGTTTTACACCATTTGATGAAAGAATTAATGTATGGGATGTCCTACGAAATACATTAACAGGAGAAAAGGGCCTTGGAGGTATTGAAACGAAGGGTGTATTACGCACGGGTATGCCTTACCAAAAATTAGTGGATGAAGAAGAAGGGGATCTCTAACGTGTTACGCTAGAGATTCTCTTTGGTATTTTATTACATATATAACGATTGAAAAATATGTCGATGAAAGAAATCTTGATTTTTATACATATTAGCTACACTTTTGAACATACTATCGGTTGTGCACTAAGAAAAATGTAGGAAAATATATATTGACAAGTATTTTGTATCATTGTTATAATTTTAGTTTTGTTTGACGTTTTAAGATTTATTTGGTATACTTAAAATAGTGAGGTGGAGTGAAATGGGAAAAACTTTGCTTGATATCAAAAGGTCTTTAGATACAAATTTAGGCAAGAGGCTTACTTTAAAGGCGAACGGTGGTCGTAGAAAGACAATCGAGCGCTCGGGAGTACTCGCTGAAACGTACCCCTCTGTATTTGTAATTGAACTAGACCAGGACGAGAACTCGTTTGAGCGAGTATCATACAGCTATGCTGATATCCTTACAGAAACCGTTCAATTAACATTCTTTGATGAGACATCTGGGAACATTGCTATAAGTGGGCAGTAGACATTGTGTTTGCTGCTTTTTATTTTGTCTAAAAACGTGGTTTTTTTTAATGTCTAGCTTTAGGCGCCATTGGCTCTTTGGTCTAAGCAAATTGCTACTGAAGGTAAAGTACACCTTCTGTTAGATATTTACTTATGCTTCTTGCCGAAGTGTTGGTGCCTTTTTGCTTTTCTAAAAAAGAGCCACGTTTTTTGTTTAAAAAAGAATTAATAGGATAAATTGTTACTATAATTATCCCTTGTTTTTCTAATACTAAGGTTGTCGTAGGTAGAAAGGGGTTGTAGTTATTGGGAAGACGTAGAGGAATTATGTCGGAAACCTTTAAAGAAGAATTAGCAAAAGAACTTGGTTTTTATGACACTGTAAAAAATGAAGGTTGGGGTGCAATTCGTTCGCGTGATGCCGGTAATATGGTAAAACGGGCAATTGAAATTGGACAACAACAGCTTGCTAATAAGGGGAAAAACCAGTAAAACAGTTTCTTGAACTACGACGCCGGAGCAGATTCGCTTCGGCTTTCTTTATATAAGAATAAGGTCATTATGAACGATTTACATAAAAAACCGTGCAGACAGCACGACATCACTGTTTTACGTTGTTTACTTTATGGTACAATGTCAATATTGAATTTTACGTTTAAAGCAGGTGTTTTCATGAAATTATTAGTTAAGGCCCCGGCAAAGATCAATTTAGCGCTCGATGTATTACATAAGCGCCAGGATGGTTATCATGAGGTGCGGATGATCATGACTACTATCGATCTATCGGACAGGCTTGAATTATCCGATTATGAGGGGGATGAAATTAAGGTCGTTTCCCATAATCGTTTTGTACCGGATGACAGCCGTAACCTAGCTTATCAGGCTGCAAGCTTACTGAAAAAGCGATACGGAGTAAAAAAGGGCGTCGTTATTTCGATTACAAAATCAATACCAGTGGCTGCAGGGCTCGCTGGTGGAAGCAGTGATGCAGCCGCAACGTTAAGGGGACTAAATAAATTTTGGAACCTTGGTCTGAGTTTAGACGAACTAGCATCGATTGGAGCTGAAATTGGCTCAGATGTGTCCTTTTGTGTTTATGGTGGGACTGCCCTTGCGACTGGCAGAGGTGAAATTATAACCGAATTACCTGCACCCCCACATTGTTGGATCATATTAGCAAAACCAACAATAGGGGTCTCAACAGCAGATGTCTATCGGAACCTTTCAATTGATCAAATCAATCATCCAGACGTGGATGGGATGATTCGAGCAATTGAAATGAAGGACTTTGGTGGGATTTGTGATCGTGTCGGAAATGTATTAGAGGATGTAACTCTTAAGCTCCATCCGGAAGTAGCAAACATAAAGGAGCAAATGAAACGGTTCGGTGCGGATGCAGTATTAATGAGTGGAAGTGGACCTACTGTTTTTGGACTTGTTCAAAGAGAATCTAGAATGCAGCGGATTTATAATGGATTGCGTGGCTTTTGTGACCAGGTTTATGCAGTTAGATTGCTTGGTGAGCGAAATAAGGTTGAATAAAAACGTATATTAATGGTATATTATCTATAAAATATTCGGTTTTTGGAGGCAGCCATGAAATTTAGACGGAGTAGTAGACTTGTTGATATGACAAATCACTTGCTTTTACATCCACAGCACCTTGTTTCTCTCTCTTATTTTGCTGAAAAATATGATTCTGCTAAATCCTCAATTAGTGAAGATCTAGCTATTATCAAGCAAACGTTTGAGCAGCAAGGAATTGGAACATTAATTACAGTAGCAGGAGCTGCTGGAGGAGTAAAATTTATTCCAATGGTCGGGGAAGATGAAGCGAGTGAGGTTGTTGAGGAACTTTGTAAGGTAATAGCAAATCCAGATAGGCTTCTTCCGGGTGGTTATTTGTATCTTACTGATATACTAGGAGACCCGAGAATTGTTAATAAAATCGGGAAAATCTTTGCTTCTATTTATTCCAATCATGAGATTGATATTGTTATGACTGTTGCAACAAAGGGGATACCATTGGCATATGCAGTTGCATCATATCTAGACGTTCCCGTTGTCATTGTAAGACATGACAATCGAGTGACTGAAGGCTCTACTGTAAGTATTAATTACGTATCCGGATCTACAAAGCGGATACAGACAATGGTACTAGCTAAGCGGAGTTTGAAGGAAGGAGCAAATGTCCTAATTATCGACGACTTTATGAAAGCTGGCGGAACTGTAAATGGAATGGTTAGTATCCTTGAAGAGTTCAATGCAAACGTTAAAGGGATCGGTGTCCTAGTTGAATCTGAAGGTGTAGAAGAAAGACTAGTGGATGAGTACATATCCTTAGTAAAACTTACAGATGTTGATGTGAAAGAAAAACAAATTAAAGTTGCTGTTGGAAATTATGAATCATACTTACGACAAGTAGAAATTGAAGATGAGATGGGGGAAGAAGAATGAGGCAGGTACAAACGAATCAAGCACCCGCTGCAATTGGACCATATTCACAAGGAATCATTGTCAATAATATGTTTTTTAGTTCTGGGCAAATTCCTCTAACACCAACTGGTGAACTTGTTAGTGGAGGAATAAAAGAACAAACGGTACAGGTTTTTAAGAATCTGCAAGCTGTTTTAGCTGAAGCGGGCGCATCTCTTGATACAGTTGTTAAAGCTACTGTATTTATTAAAAATATGGATGACTTTGCAGAACTAAATGAAATTTATGGGGAATTCTTTGCCGGGCATAAACCAGCCCGCTCTACTGTTGAAGTGGCAAGACTTCCTAAAGATGTTTTAGTAGAAATTGAGGTAATCGCACTCGTAAAATAATAGCGTTATTCACTAACATTCTGTTCATTCACAAAAAAGTATGAATCTTTTTAAAAAAATATTTGATATTTAGCAGGAGATTCCGATTTTTCGTTGAATATGAATAACTAAGTTTTTATATAGTCAAAAAGGTGGTGAACAGAATGGAAGTGACAGACGTTAGATTACGCCGCGTTAATACTGAAGGTAGAATGAGAGCGATTGCATCAATTACGTTAGACCATGAATTTGTTGTACATGACATTCGTGTAATCGATGGAAACAATGGTTTATTTGTTGCAATGCCAAGTAAACGTACTCCAGATGGTGAGTTTCGCGATATCGCTCATCCAATTAACTCAAGTACTCGTGGAAAGATTCAAGATGCTGTACTAGCTGAGTATCACCGTTTAGGTGAAGTAGAGGTTGAGTTTGAAGAAGCGGGCGCATCATAAAATAAAAAATTATTACATCAAAGAGCCTACATATACATAGGCTCTTTTTCTTTCCCTCCTTATCCCCAATAAACTTTTTCCAGTTAAAAAAACATGTACTTTCGTTAGTTTTCTTGAAAATGGTCTCTTTTTAAGATATATTCGAAATGGATAAAAAGGTTTAACATTTTGCAATTGAGGTTTGCATGATGCTAAAGCCTCTGGCGGAGATATGCGATTTCAAAGAAAAATTTTTAGGCGTGCTCGAAAATTTTGGTCGCAATTTCACCGAGGCGAATTTGATTAGGTTAATTGGAGGCCTGAACATGACAAAAAGATACGGCGTAATTTTGGCCGCTGGGCAAGGAACACGTATGAAGTCTAAGCTTTACAAGGTACTGCATCCTGTATGTGGAAAACCAATGGTACAGCATGTAGTAGATCAACTTTCAACATTATCCTTACAAAAACTCGTGACAATAGTTGGACACGGAGCAGAAACTGTAAAAGCACAAATTGGAGATAAAAGCGAATATGCCCTTCAAGCTGAGCAATTAGGCACAGCGCACGCTGTTATGCAGGCAACGGACCACTTAGCAAATGAAAAGGGAGTAACATTAGTCGTTTGTGGAGATACTCCGCTTATAACAGCAGAAACGATGGAGGCGTTATTAAAACAGCATGAAGATGCTGGCGCTAAGGCAACAATCCTAACAGCTGTGGCTTCGGAGCCAACAGGTTATGGGAGAATTGTCCGTAATGCAGAAGGACATGTGGAGCGTATCGTAGAACATAAAGATGCAACAGATGAAGAACGAACAATTACCGAAATCAATACGGGTACATATTGTTTCGATAACGAAGCATTATTTGAAGCACTTTCAAATGTATCCAATGACAATGTACAGGGCGAATATTATCTTCCAGATGTCATTGAAATTCTGAAAAATAAGGGCGAAATTGTATCTGCATTCCAAACAGCATCATTCGAGGAGACACTTGGAGTGAATGATCGTTATGCCTTATCTCAGGCAGAAACGTTAATGAAACAAAGAATCAATAAAAAGCACATGATGAATGGTGTTACCATCATCGATCCGGATAATACCTACATTTCATCAGAAGCCAAAATCGGTTCAGACACTGTTTTACATCCCGGTACTATGATTATTGGCGATGTTGAAATTGGTTCGGATTGTGAGATTGGTCCAAATTCAGAAATAAAGAATTGTAAGATTGGTGATCGTACTGTGATCCGACATTCAGTTGCACATGATAGTAGTATTGGAAATGATGTAGCAATCGGACCGTTTGCGCATATCCGTCCAGCATCTCAAATTAGTGACAAAGTAAAAGTTGGAAACTTTGTTGAGCTAAAAAAGGCTGTTTTTGGTGAAGGAAGTAAAGCATCTCACTTAAGCTATATTGGAGATGCGGAGGTTGGCACAAATGTAAATATTGGTTGCGGCTCTATCACTGTCAACTATGACGGAAAAAATAAATTCTTAACAAAAATCGAAGACAATGCATTTATTGGATGTAATTCAAATTTAGTGGCTCCAGTGACAGTTGGCGAAGGAGCATACGTTGCGGCTGGCTCAACAATTACAAGTGAAGTCCCTAGCAACGCACTTTCAATAGCTAGAGCTCGCCAAGTTAATAAAGAAAATTATGTAGAGATCTTAAATCAAAAGAAAAATTCCTAATGGAGGTCAGTAAGATCATGCCTAATGAATACCGTGACTCAAGTTTAAAGGTATTTTCGTTGAATTCGAATGCACCTTTGGCTGAAGAAATTGCTAAGTCAATTGGTGTTGAGCTTGGGAAGTGCTCTGTAACACGTTTTAGCGATGGAGAAATCCAAATTAACATTGAAGAAAGTATTCGTGGATGCGATGTTTTTGTTATTCAATCAACGAGTGCTCCTGTAAATGAACATATCATGGAAGTATTAATTATGATTGATGCACTTAGACGTGCTTCCGCAAAGACTATAAATATTGTCATGCCTTATTACGGGTATGCAAGACAAGACCGAAAAGCACGTGCACGTGAGCCAATTACAGCAAAGTTAATTGCAAATCTGTTAGAAACAGCAGGAGCAGATCGTGTAATTACGTTAGATCTTCATGCACCGCAAATCCAAGGCTTTTTTGATATCTTGATTGACCACCTAATGGGCGTGCCAATTCTTTCTGATTATTTCAAAGCCAAGAATCTTGAAGATATTGTTATTGTATCTCCAGATCATGGTGGGGTTACACGTACACGTAAAATGGCGGATCGTTTAAAGGCTCCTATTGCGATTATAGATAAGCGTCGCCCAAGGCCAAATGTGGCAGAAGTGATGAATATTGTTGGTAACATTGAGGGGAAAACGGCAATATTGATTGATGATATTATTGACACAGCAGGGACAATTACGTTAGCGGCAAATGCACTTGTCGAGAATGGTGCTTCTGAAGTATATGCATGTTGTACACACCCTGTATTATCAGGACCAGCAATTGAACGTATTCAAAATTCAAAAATCAAAGAATTGATTGTAACCAATACGATTCTATTGCCAGAAGAGAAACAAATCAGTAAGATCAAGCAGCTTTCTGTAGCTCCACTAATCGGTGAAGCAATCGTACGTGTTCACGAGCAACAATCAGTAAGCACATTATTTGATTAAGAAAGCTTCCTTTCTTTTTAAAAAGAAGGTTTACTTCATCATCTTTAGGGGAAATTTAGTAATATGACTAAATCTTCCAAGGATGGTGTATAGAATGTCTGTAGTTTTAGAAGCGACAGAACGAGTAAAGGATAAAAATTCTACATTAACAAAGATTAGACAAGCGGGAAACATCCCGGCAGTCTTAAATGGGCCGAATCAAAGTCAACCCATTTACGTAAATAGTGCAGACTTTTTAAAAACGATTCGCACCACTGGTCGTAATGGAATTATCAAACTTGCAATTCAAAATAACCAGCATTCTGTTATGCTACAAGAAGTTCAAACAGACCCAATTAAAAGTGAAATCATTCATGCAGATTTCCAAATCGTAAACATGTCAACAGAAGTTACCGTTGACGTGAATATTAATTTAGTTGGGGAAGCGTCTGGAGTGAAGGATGGCGGAGTGCTTCAGCAGTCCATCCATTCAGTGTCCATTTCTGCACTTCCAACCGATATTCCGCAAACAATTGAAGTGGATGTGTCAAACGTAGAGGTTGGCGATGTTGTTACGTTAGAGGACATCGATACAAAAGGTAAATTTACAATTAACCAAGATACTTCACAGGTCGTGGCTTCTGTTCTTGCACCACGACAGGAAGAAGAGATTAGCACAGGAGAAGAACAAGAACCTGGCGAACCTGAAAACCTAGAGGGTAGAGAAACTAACGAATCTGAAGAAGGCTAAAGAAAAAGGTTGGACGTGACCAAAACGGTTACGTCCTTTTGCGACATCCAGTTCCAGGCGCCATCGGCTCGAGGTCATAAGACAATCACATCTGAAGGTAAAAGGCACCTTCTGCCAGCGCTTGTCTTATGCTTGTCGCCGATAGATGGGCGCCTTTTACTTTTGAATTAACAAGGTGGGGGAAAAAATGAAGTTGATAGTAGGGTTGGGAAATCCCGGTAGGCAATACGAGGAGACAAGACATAACGTTGGGTTTAAGGTTATTGATGAGCTTTCTAATCAATTACATATACCGCTGGATAAGGCAAAATTCAACGGAGTATTTGGTCAAGGCATGGTGAATGGGGAGAAGGTTATTCTTTTAAAGCCTCTCACATATATGAATTTATCGGGAGAAAGTATCAGGCCACTCATGGATTATTATGATATTCTAGTTGAAGATATACTTGTTGTATATGACGAGCTTGACTTACCAGTAGGAAAAATTAGGTTGCGCGAAAAAGGAAGTGCAGGGGGCCATAATGGAATGAAATCCATTATTCAGCACCTGAGCACTCAGGAATTTAAGCGTATTCGAATTGGAATCAATCGCCCTACAAACGGCATGAAGATAGCTGATTATGTCTTAGGTCGTTTTCCAGCTGAGGATTTGCAGGATATTCAAGATGCAATCCAAAAGTCCGCTGAAGCTGCAGAAAAATGGGTGTCAACATCATTTTTACAAGTAATGAACGAATTTAATGCAAAGTAGTGTAGTATGATAAGGTAAGAGGCAGTGAATAAAGAATCCCAACGCGGTTTATACTAGAAAGTGTAAACTATGGTCGTATCCGTAAAAAGGAGGATTCTTATGTCACTACACTACCATTGTCGACATTGTGGTGTGAAGGTTGGAAGTATTGATAACCTATCCCTACATAGTGAGAGTCTTGGATTTCATCAATTAACTGACCAAGAACGACAAGAGATGATATCTTACCAATCAAATGGCGACATTCATGTAAAAACAATATGTGAAGATTGTCAGGAAGCGTTGCAACGGAATCCTGATTTTCATCAATATGAATCATTTATTCAATAAGAGGAAAAGCTTTGGCCTTCGCAACCAAAGCGTTTTTCTATTTATGTAAAAAGGCGCGAAGCTCCATTTTACGAGATTCACATCCGATGAATGAATCTATTTAAGCACGAGTTACTACTATACACGTAAAAACTTCGAGAGGGGGTTTCCGAGTTGCTTAAGGGACTACAACAATATGTTGGGAATAATGATGAGTTAAAATCAATTATAAATGGAATTGAAGGAGGCTTGCGTGAGCAATTAATAGCCGGTATATCTGGTTCAGCTCGAACTGTGTTTGCGGCAGCTCTCTATAGACAAACAAATCGACCGATATTGGTCGTTACCCATAATTTGTTTCAGGCACAGAAAATTTATGAGGATTTAAACGGTCTTTTAGAAGAAGACGAGGTTTTTCTATATCCTGTGAATGAATTAATTGCATCAGAAATAGGAATTGCAAGCCCCGAGTTAAAAGGCCAGCGTATTGAGGCTCTAAATTATTGGAGTCATCAATCAAAGGGTGTCATAGTTGCTCCAATAGCAGGTTTAAAGAGACTCCTTCCACCTAAGAAACTATGGAATGAAAGTCAGCTGACATTTACGGTTGGACATGATATAGAAGTGGAGTCTATTTTAGAAAAACTGGTTGAGATGGGATATGAACGTGTGTCAATGGTATCAGCACCCGGGGAATACAGCGTAAGAGGTGGAATTCTCGATATCTATCCCTTAACAGAAGAAAATCCTGTACGTATTGAGTTATTTGATACAGAGGTAGATTCCATTCGCACATTCTCACTAGAGGATCAACGATCACAGGCGAAAATTGACTCAATCACTATTGGACCTGCTACCGAAATTTTATTAACACCTAAGCACTTAGATAAAGGCGTACATGCATTAGAAGAAGGACTAGCAAAAAGCCTTAAAAAAGTTAAAGATGAGAAAGCAAAAAAACTGTTATTAGAGAACATTTCCTACGAACTTGAACAGATGAGAAGTGGTCAAATTTTGCAGAAAATGTTCAAATATCTATCTCTTGTCTATGATACGCCTGCTAGTTTACTAGACTATTTACCTGCAAATGGTCTCGTACTTTTAGATGAAATTAGTAGAGTTCAGGAGATGGCTGATAGTCTTGATAAAGAAGAAGCTGAGTGGGTAACAAGTCTTTTATCGCAAGGGGAGATTATTCATAACATTACCTTGTCTATAAATGTCAATGATAAAATGTACATTTTCGCTCGTTTAAGGATGTACAATTTTGCTTCCCAACTATTTTTATGAA
>NZ_JBPFDQ010000037.1:0-52654 GCF_059415045.1 Ferdinandcohnia sp. SAFN-114
GATAGGTCAGAGGTGGAAGCATGGTGACATGTGCAGCTGACTGATACTAATCGATCGAGGACTTAACCAAAATACTTCGAAGATGAATGTAAGTACGTTATCTAGTTTTGAAGGAATGAATTTCCTCTTGATTTATCTCGAAAAGAGATTATAATAGGAAATGTTCTTTTAATAGTCTAGTGACGATGGCGAGAAGGTCACACCCGTTCCCATACCGAACACGGAAGTTAAGCTTCTCAGCGCCGATGGTAGTTGGGGCATTGCCCCTGTGAGAGTAGGACGTCGCTAGGTTTTGTATCATTCCGCAGTAGCTCAGTGGTAGAGCTATCGGCTGTTAACCGATCGGTCGTAGGTTCGAGTCCTACCTGCGGAGCCATTTGGAGAGCTGTCCGAGTGGTCGAAGGAGCACGATTGGAAATCGTGTAGGCGGTCAACACTGTCTCAAGGGTTCGAATCCCTTGCTCTCCGCCACTATATATATATTTACAAGTAAGTTGGCCCGTTGGTCAAGCGGTTAAGACACCGCCCTTTCACGGCGGTAACACGGGTTCGAATCCCGTACGGGTCACCATTATGGAGGATTAGCTCAGCTGGGAGAGCACCTGCCTTACAAGCAGGGGGTCGGCGGTTCGATCCCGTCATCCTCCACCATTTTAAAAGTTGTTTTTCTATTATCGCGGGGTGGAGCAACGAGCGTTGCATCATCGAAGTTACTACGAGTTGTCCCGACGGATAAAGCTTCTTGAATTAGCTTGCAGAGGAAGGGACAGTCAACAGCTAACTAAGCGCATAACAAAAACTATATATTACTATTATCGCGGGGTGGAGCAGTCTGGTAGCTCGTCGGGCTCATAACCCGAAGGTCGTAGGTTCAAATCCTGCCCCCGCAACCAAAAAAAAGTTGTTGACTAGAATAAAATAATATAGTAATATAATATTTGTTCTTAAACAAAAGACGAAATATTCAATAAAAAATTGGTCCCGTGGTGTAGCGACGAGCAAAACATCATCGAATCAACTACGAGTTGTGCCGACGGATAATCATCCTCGAATAAACTAGTAGAGGAAGGAACAGTTAACAAACGTAAGAAATTGCGCATTGAATATTTAATAATTTTACATGGTCCCGTGGTGTAGCGGTTAACATGCCTGCCTGTCACGCAGGAGATCGCCGGTTCGATCCCGGTCGGGACCGCCATATGTAGTGGCTCAGTAGCTCAGTCGGTAGAGCAAAGGACTGAAAATCCTTGTGTCGGCGGTTCGATTCCGTCCTGAGCCACCATATTTATGCCGGTGTAGCTCAGTTGGTAGAGCAACTGACTTGTAATCAGTAGGTCGTGGGTTCGACTCCTATCGCCGGCACCATCTTCATTTAATGATGGAGGGGTAGCGAAGTGGCTAAACGCGGCGGACTGTAAATCCGCTCCCTCCGGGTTCGGCGGTTCGAATCCGTCCCCCTCCACCATTTATTAGTTCCATTTTTATCTTGATTTGAATATTATATATCATAGGGGTATAGTTTAAAGGTAGAACGAAGGTCTCCAAAACCTTTGGTGTGGGTTCGATTCCTACTACCCCTGCCATTATAATTGTGGCGGCTGTGGCGAAGTGGTTAACGCATCGGATTGTGGTTCCGACATTCGTGGGTTCGATTCCCATCAGCCGCCCCATTTTTATTTTATAATGTTTCTGCTGATACGCAGCTAATCAATGGGCTATAGCCAAGCGGTAAGGCAACGGACTTTGACTCCGTCATTCGTAGGTTCGAATCCTGCTAGCCCAGCCATTTCTTTACTTAATTAATAATTTGCGGAAGTAGTTCAGTGGTAGAACACCACCTTGCCAAGGTGGGGGTCGCGGGTTCGAATCCCGTCTTCCGCTCCAATGGCGGCATAGCCAAGTGGTAAGGCAGAGGTCTGCAAAACCTTTACCACCGGTTCGAATCCGGTTGCCGCCTCCATTATTTTAAACTGAATGTAAGTGCTTTTTTATGACTTGCCGGGGTGGCGGAACTGGCAGACGCACAGGACTTAAAATCCTGCGGTAGGTGACTACCGTACCGGTTCGATTCCGGTCCTCGGCATCTTCTGATGTCTTTTTCTTTCTATATACGCCGGTGTGGCGGAATTGGCAGACGCGCACGACTCAAAATCGTGTTCCTCTGGAGTGTCGGTTCGACCCCGACCACCGGTATCACAAAAACACTTCTCATCAAATGAGAAGTGTTTTTTTTTGCGTTTAAACCAGAAATATCAGTAGAATGGAGAGTTTTAATTTTTTTATTTCTTAGTATCAGCTTGACTGCTACTTTAAAGGAGCAGCAAAAAAAATTAGTTGCATTCACCGTACCAATTTTCTTTTGCGCCATTTTTTTAATAGAAAGACTACAATCATTCCACACAAAATTAATAAGATTACCTTCATAAATTGTTCAATCCAAGTGAAAACGAACTGCCATTGGTTACCGAATATATAGCCGATACCGATGAAAAAAGATACCCATAACACGGAACCTGAATACGCATAAAGTGCAAAGGTTCGAAATGGTACCTGAATAATTCCTGCAAAATAGCTATTGAACTGTCTGACACCGGGCAAGAAGAAACCAAATAATAGCATTTTGTTTCCATATTTCTCATAGGTTTTTCGTGTTTTCTTAATATGTTTCGGCTTCAGAAACAACCATTTGCCGTATTTTTCGATTAGTGTCATCCCAAACTTGTTTCCGATAAAATAGGTGGTTGTTATTCCTAACACTGAACCAGAGTATGCGGCAGTCAGAGCTGGAAGTAGATTAAGAACATGCTTGTACGATAAATAACCGGTGTATGCAAGTGTTGAGTTACCAGGTGGGATCGGAGAAGCAATTAGTTCTAAAGGTAGACCGATTAGTAACACAAAATATCCATATTGAGCAAATAAGCGTTCAACAATTCCCATTATCCTTCCTCATTCCTGACTATGAACAAGTTTAATCAATCCAATAAAATTAGCGTTTGTTAACAACTTAACTTTATACGTAAAAGACGTCAAAATTGAGAAATGACATTTGCCTATTTTTATGCACCCCTACCTCCTTTTTCAAGCCCAACAATCCCTTTTAAATATTTTATAAACTTTGGGGTAGGCTAATAATGAAAAAAATGAAATAAATTCCATTAGAGGGGATTTAACGTGAACACAGAAAAGTCAAATATATTTAGGTCTATTCAAGACAGTGTAGATGATAATATAAAAAGATTAGAAAATGAGCTTGGGAATAGTGCAGATTTATCGATAAGAAAGCTGAAGTTTACTAGCGATAAAAATGTAGCAATCATTCATTTTAATGGAATTGTAGATGAAGAAAGTATTAACAATAATGTGGTAAATCGAATTATAAAACTTCTAAATGAATGTAATACTTCCGTAACTACTGAACACTTAGCGGATAAAATCTTTCAAATAATATCTATCACTTCGGTTAAGTATGTTTCTGAATGGTTTCAGCTTATAGACAGTCTATTATCAGGGGATACCATTATTTTAATAAATGGTAATCAAAAGGCAATAACAATAGCCACAAGGAAATTCCAGTCCCGCTCTATTAATGAACCTACTAGTCAAACGGTTATTAAAGGCCCAAAGGATAGTTTTACTGAAAATATGGGTACTAACATCTCATTAATACGATCTAGGATTCAAAATTCTAAATTAAGGCTCAAACAAACAAAAGTTGGTGATATAACAAAAACAGATGTTGGCATTATGTATATCGAGGGAATTGCAGATAAAGATATGGTTAAGGAAGTAATTTCTAGGGTCAAGAGGATTAAAATAGATAATGTACTTGATTCCAATTATATAGAAGGAGCGATAAAAGATCATAGAAATACAATCTTTCCACTCCTTCAAAATTCCGAACGGCCAGATGTTGTTGCAGGTAATCTATTGGAAGGCAAAATTGCTATATTCATACAGGGGACACCATTTGTACTAACTCTACCAGTGTATTTTGTGCAGTTTTTTCACTCTCCAGAAGATTATTATGAAAACAATGTATTTAGTTCATTTTTAAGATTGGTTCGTATAGGAACCTTCTTAGTAAATATGTACGCTTCTGCAATCTATCTTGCTCTAATAACGCATCATCACGGATTAATTCCTACGACATTGATGGTCACGTTGATGGCTCAAAGGGAAAGGGTTCCATTTCCGGCAATTATTGAATTATTACTAATGGAGCTAGCATTTGAAGTTTTAAGAGAAGCTGGGGTACGAATGCCTAGAGCCATTGGACCAGCTGTCTCCATTGTTGGAGCACTAATTTTAGGACAAGCAGCTGTCGAAGCAGGTTTTGTATCGGCGGCAATAGTCATCATCGTTGCCACGTCTGCAATTAGTAGTTTTACCTTACCTTATACAAGTGTTGTAAATGTTGCTAGAGGGTTACGGTTTATTTTAATATTCTGTTCTGCTTTTATAGGCTTTTATGGAATACTATTATTTACTCTATGTATCTTATTGCATCTTTGTAGTTTACGATCGTTCGGTGTACCGTATTTTGCGCCTTTTTCACCACTAAGGATTGATGCGCAAAAAGATAGTTTAATCCGCTTCCCGATTCATTCCTTATTTATGAGGCAGTCAAAAGTAGAACAATCAAATGAGATGCAAACAAATACGAGTAGGGGTCAAAAATGAAGAAAATCTGTAAGATACTTTTAATTATGATGCTGCTCACTGGATGCTCAAACTACAGAGAACTAAATGAATTAGGACTAATCGTAGCTATGGGAATAGACCCTGCTAAAAATATGGAAAATGGTTATCGGGTTACTTTTCAAGTGATAAATCCTAGTCAATTGTCTCCAACAGGTTCTACTTCAGGATTACCAATTACAAATTATACAGTCGAATCAAATACTTTAGTTGATGCCTATCGAATCGCGTCTAATATCATACCAAGAGAAAATGATGTCTCACATCTTTCTTTAGTAGTTATTAGTGAATCCCTAGCAAGGAAGGGTTTAAAACTTTTGCTTGATCCTTTTGTACGTGGAAAACAAACTAGAACTACATTTCCAGTTTTTATTGCTAGAGGAGATTCAGCAGAAAACATTTTAGGAGTAGTTGAACCACTTGAGTCAAATCCAACAAAAAGTATTAAAAGTACGAGTGAAAACAATCAAACGATGTATGGCCTTGCTAAAATTACACCTATACACGAAGCCATTTCTTCTATATCAAGTGAGGGTAAAGAACTTCTATTAACAGGAATTCAACTAAATAAGGAGTTAACATCTAGTAACCAAACTGACAATTTAAATAATATCAAGCCTGCTCTAATAGAAGTAAGCGGATTAGCCATTTTTAAGAAAGATAAGTTAGTGGGTTGGTATGACGGGGAACTTGCTCGAACAGCACACTTGATTCTTTCAGAAGTAGAGAGTTCGTCATTTCTGGTACCCTGTGGTGAAGGTGACCATATTACGTTTACGGCCAAAAGAAGTAACAGTAAGATCAACACAGTTTTAAAGCCGACTCCAACATTACGAGTAGATGTAGGGTTAACGAATGAAATTTCGGAAACAAGCTGTTATTTGGATTTTAGTAACGCGCAAGTTTTAGACAGAGTAGAGAAAGATTTAGAAAAAAAAATAAAGGAAGAAATAGAGAATACAATTAAAATCTCACAGGACCAAGGTACAGATGTATTTGGATTTGGTAACAAATTAAATAAGGAAAATCCAAATTATTGGAAAAAACATAAGAAGGAGTGGGATTCAATATACTCTGATGCAAAAATTGAGGTTCATGTAAACGCAACACTTATTGATTCAGGACTTTCATCTAAACCGTATCAAATTAGGTAGTGAAAAATAAGGAGATGAATCGTTTTGCCCAATGTTAAAATTGATGGTTTTCAATTATTTTCAATCATTGTGCTTTTTTTGTTTGGAACTACAATTTTCTTAAATATAGGAAGTGGTGCAAGGGAAGATGCTTGGATTGTAACACTTATTTCACCTGTTGCAGGAATGATATTATTTACAATTTACTATCGACTGTACAAGTATTATCCGGATTTACCTTTAACGGAATACATAAAAAAGATAATGGGCAAATACGTTGGAAGTATCATAAGTTATTTTTATATCATTTATTTTATTTATATAGCATCAAGAGTGTTACGCGATATGGAAGAATTATTAAGCAGTTCTCCATACACAAGAACATCTCTCATAACTCTAGGAATTTCTATGTTGTTTGTCTTAATTTACGCTATAAATCTTGGTTTTGAGGTAATCTCTAGGGTAATTCTCATCAGTTTTTTTATTATAGGAATGGCTCTATTTATAATGAACATTTTGTTCGTAATTAATGGTTATATTATTCATCTCGAGAACATAAAACCAATACTTGCAGAAGGCTGGAAGCCAATATTTAAAGAGTTACCCTTATCTACTATGGTTCCGTACGGAGAATTAATTACTCTTTCAATGATCCTGCCATTTATAAATAAGCATACTAAAATATTGAAAGTTGGAATAATGGCGATTGGTGTTGCAGGTCTTTACTTAACATTAAACATACTTATTTTAATATCTATTTTGGGAACGGAAACTCTTTCGAGTGCTACATCGCCAGCATTAACAGCTGTTGGATATATTAATATTGCAGGGTTTATCCAGCGTCTAGATACGTTTATCATCATACTAGTTGTGATCTTGGGATTTGTAAAAGTATCATTGTTTTTCTTTTGTGCTGTAATTGGAATGAATAATTTGTTCAAGATTAAACAAAATACGTTATCGACCTTTTCAATTGGGGCAGTAATTTTCTTATCCTCTATTTTGATTGCACCAAGTTACCAAACTCACATAGATGAGGGTTTGAAAACGGTCCCATATGTGCTGCATTTACCATTTCAAATTGTCATCCCGATACTTTTATTTATTTTGGTAACAATTAAGGAGAAGGTAACACGAAATACATCTTTAAATTAAGGTTTTTTCTTTCCGCGAAAATAAGAGAATAATAACAATAGATATGTAATGATGAAAATAATGATTAGAAAATAATCTTCCCCTTTAGCTACAATTAATAAATTCTTGAGACTATACCAAGCTTCGTATAGGCTGTGGCCCTGATAGACGTCTACAAGAACAATAAGAGCTATTGTACTAACAAATATAGATAAAAGAACAATTAACATACGCATACATTCACCCACACAAAATTCGAAATATGACTTTAATTACTAGGTTTAACATATATAAACTATCATAAACGAGTGAATTCAATATTTTTAATAAGGCGGTTAATGGAAGAAGTACATAAGTTGTTAGTAAAGCACAATACCTAAGGAAAACACAGGATATTGTATGCTAAGTAGTTTAGATATTGTAGGAAAATCACAAATAGCATTATAAATAGAGTGCTATTAGCAATGGTTTTAGCACTCTGTTGGAAAAAAATTGATGGTAACATTATTTCTTTTTAGTTGTGCTGTGAATTTTTAGACATATGAGGAAGATGAATATAAAATGACTATAAAATTACTGTAAACTAACAGTATAATTGAACAATATAGGAGTGTAGCCTTTCACATTCAATATGATGCAAAGAATAAGAAACGGGTTTGGAACAATTTATCCATAAAACTCTTGATATGTGGCCCTCCGGTGAAGACACGTCTTGTTAATTTTTGAATAAATAATAAATTTGACCCTGTTCTCGCGCTCCTCTAGTTTTGGATGAGGCTTTTTTTTACAAACCTACTAAAAAGGAAGTCCATCCCTGAGAATGAACTTCCTCTTGTATTTAATAAAACCTCTTAAAGCTTTCAAAATGTTTTTTCCAATAAGAGTCATTTACATTTGAAATGACAACTCCGTCATTTGAAGCATGAATGAATTGGTTGTTTCCAAGATAAATCCCGACATGAGAGATGCCAGATTTATAGGTTCCCTGGAAGAATACTAAGTCTCCAACTTTAGGTGTATTAACATAATAAGAGCGCATATGGTAACCCTCGCTTGAATAACGAAGAGTATCTAATCCTGCTGACTTATATGCATAGTATATGAATCCACTGCAGTCAAATCCATTAGGTGTAGATCCACCCCATGAATAGCTGATTCCCAATTGGTTTTTAGCTACTTTAATCAACTGATTTACGTTATAGCTACTATTATTTGATGGGGTTTCAACTGTAGGAGTTTCTACTTTTGCCCCATCACCAATCGTTAGCTTTTGACCAATGTAGATCATATCTGATTTCAAGTTGTTCCATTTTCTAAGGTTTGGAACTGTCACTTTATATTCAATTGCAATTCTTGATAGAGTATCGCCTGACTTAACTGTATAAACAGAAGCGGATTGAACACTTTCTTCTTGAGGTTGCTCTGTTTTTTCAGTAGTAGTGTTGTTTGGTTTCTCCGGAGTAGAGTTACTTGGTTCCTCAGAAGAAGTAGGTTTACTTACAACAAACACGTTTCCTGGGAAGATAAGAGTAGAATTCAAGTTATTCCACTTCATTAGTTCATTAATTGAAATCTTATGTTTCACGGCAATACCACTTAGTGTATCACCAGATCTAACCGTATATGTAGTTGCCTTCGATGTACTAGGCCTTTGGGTTTCTTTTTCATTTGTAGGTTGCGTGTTATTGCTGCCTGAATTATTGTTGGTAGTTATTTCTGTCTTAAGGACTTGATTTGGGAAAATAAGATCGCTGCTTAAACTATTTAAGGACTTCAATTGTGAAACAGTAAGATCATGTTTTTGAGCAATCTTCCACAGTGAATCACCACTCTGAACTTTGTACGTGCTTGCTGCCTCAGCCTCTTCCGCAGCAAATAGTGCAGAGGCAATGACTGCAGTCGTAGTCACGGACATATATAATTTCTTTTTACCCAACTCTTGGACCTCCTCATTATTCTATTATTCTAGTTAATAATTATACTATAGAAATGTCTAGGTATGTAGATTAATGTGGAAATAGAGGAATAGTTATCCATTATAATAAGGTGTTTTGCCATAATTGCTCATTCTCTGTCGATGATATAAAAAATAAGCTTGCAGTAATTTAAATACTGCAAGCTTTGTTTATGGATGAAATATTGTCTATGATTAATAACCGTATTCCCAGTCGATTGTTTCTTCATACCAAACGACTTTATCGATGGGGTCAAATTGAACTTCTTTGTCATTTATGGTACATTTTATATTTTTACAATCTTCGAGACTTACTAGATCTTCGTATACATCATGCTCAACGTTTTCTAATACTGTTAGAGAGTGGTCTTTATTGATTAATAATGCTGTACCTTTCATTACCTAGCACCTTCCTTGGAAGATTATTTTCAAACTACTTACAGTATATCTCGAATAAGTAGTTTGAAAATACATTTGTGAAAAGGTTCACATTTCCTTCATATTTCTGTTTGAAATGTTGTAACAATTAAATTCAATTATGAAGATAGAGGAGAAGAATGGTCAATTCCAATACAAATAAATAAATAAACCCCAAGGTAAATAATCACCACGGGGTTACTGTCATGTTACACATACCCATTCACAAAGTATGTGATAATTTCTAAATCATCTTCCGTTAACTCACGTTGAAAATACGAGGCCATCTCTGTTTTGATTTTTTCAAGATTTCCTTTATGTTTCTCAGTCAATAAGACACTAGTCTTTAGTAGTGTTACAAAAGAAGAAAATTCACCCTTAGTTAGTGGTCCTGGATGATGAGAGAGGAAATAGATATCTGCATCGTATTTTTCGATTTTCTCTAGAAGTTTACCCATTTTTTCAATCGTATAGTGCCATTTTTCTGCGTACAGATTTGCATAGAGGCAATCACCGAGAATGATCGTTTTTTCCTCAGCAATGTAGAGGAGATTTGAATCAGCTGAATGGTCTCCACCAATATGTTCGATGATGCACGTAACCCCACCGAGATTCAGTTTTATTTTCTCTTCAAAAATAATTGTGGGATTCGGTATGATTATATCTCTGTCATTTCGGAGCTCAAGTTTAATCGCGTCAGCACAAAACGGAATCTCAATCCCTGCTTCAACACGTTCATCCAATTCCTTATCTTCCCATGATAGTTGCTGCAGTTCTTTTATTTTTTCATAGGTCATGTTATTTGCGATTGAAGGCATGTCCATTTCATTCAAACCAAATATATGATCCCAATGCCAATGTGTAAGAGCGAGAATATCTCCGGTGACATGATAGGAAGCTAATTGCTCTTTGGAAAGTTTAGCATGATTAGAAGAGTTTCCAGCATCAATTAACAATGTCTGGTCATCTCCCACAATCGCTACCAAAATCGGACGGTCTGCTTGTTGAACTGGAGGCAGGTAGAAAAGACGATTGGAAAGCTTTTGCAATGTTTGCATGGTGTATGAACTCCTTCAAGATTGTATGTATTGTTCATTATATCCTATTTGTAGAGGGGATAAAATTGAGACTTTATAAAGTCACAGTGACGCCCCGAAACGGCTCGAAGTTTGTCGAGAGTTTATAGATAAACTTCAATCAACTTTCAGTACTTGTTTTCACTTCTTCTTCACAAGAATCAAGCCTCACTAATGCGTAACCTTCTATTTTCAAGCCACATTGCTTTATTTCTACTTAAAAAAATTCTGTAAAACGCTTTCGTATAATGTATAGTTGGTTTAGGTACGATGGTTAACAACCGACCCATAATGGGAGATGAGAGGGGAATAATAATTGGGTAGAATTATTTTAACTACGGAAAGTGGCGCGGATTTACCTTTGGATTGGACGAGCAAACACTCTGTTCAAGTGGTTCCGATGCACGTTATCATGGGTGATAAGGATTATTTAGATGGGGCGTTGCCGGTAGAGGATATATATGATTATTATGAGCGAACCAAGAAAATCCCCTCCACAACTGCAACAAATGTTTATGAATATGAGGAATTCTTTAAACAGATAAAAACGGACTTTCCCGGTTGTGTCATTATCCATATAGGTTATACGTCTAAGGCATCTTCTTCCTTCCAAAATGCCATTATTGCAACGGAAGAGTTAAATGATATTTTTCTAATTGATGCATTGAACGTTACGGGAGGACTAGCTGCTATTGTGATGTATGCAGTAGATATAGTAGCAAAAGAACCTACGATTGATCCTGAACAGTTAGTCAAAAAAATCGAAGCGATCGTCCCGAAATCTAGGTTGGCTTTTGTTCCTGGCAGTCTAGAGTTTTTAAAAGCGGGTGGAAGAGTAAGTAACCTAGCTTATCTCGGAGGTGCTTTGTTGAAAATTAAGCCATGTATCGAATTAATAGATGGAAAACTCACATCTACTAAGAAGTATCGCGGGAATATGAGTACCGTCACGGAAAAACTGATCCAAGACTATTTAAATCAATACGACATTGATAAAGGTCAAATTTATTTAGTATACTCCCTTGGCCTAGATGAAAAGATTAAGGAAAGAATGACCGATGTCGCAAAAGAACATGGATTTGAAAATATCAGTTGGATACAGGCCGGCGCCATGATCTCCACCCATGCTGGACCAGGCGGATTTGGAATTGCAGGCTTGGAGAGATAGAATTTAAAGTCATAGTTTTCTACGTCACAGTGACGCCTCGAAATTTGTCAACGGAGGAGCATGCATTTTCGTGTTCGGGATCAGGCACCTTTTATCAGGGGATGGGAGAAGTAACAAGAAAGAATTCTATAAATCTTGATGAATGGAATAATGTGGTAAACTAACTTAAGTATGTACACTGAGTATAGTATAACAAATCACACCATTACATATTCCTAAATTAAAAGAAGCAATCCCTTCTCAGGGATTGCTTCAGCAGAATTTTAGGAACTTTTTTCCTTTAATTCTACTTCACTATATTTTGTTACCTCTTGTTGAGATTGGAGTATAGCTTGTTCTTCTCGTAAAGATTTAAAGAAATATATACTCATGGCTACAATGACTATCGAGAATGGCAGACCTGCAACTGCTGATAAGGTTTGAAGTGGAGTTAAACCTCCAGTTAAAAGGAGTGCAATTGCCACACCAGCAATAACGATTCCCCACATAATTTTACTCTTATTCGTTGGTTCCATTGATTCCTCACTATACATAGCAAGTACGAAAACAGAAGAATCGGCAGAAGTAACGAAAAAGATGACCAAGGAAATAAATGTCATGAGAATCAATATTGGACTGGCAGGGAATAAATCCAAGAAATAGAATAGAGCCGTGTTCATATTTTCTAAGATTCGATTAGCCAGTTCTGTGTTCCCAAGATTGACAATGTTATAGAGTGCACTGCCACCGATTGTTGCATACCAAATCATTGTTGCAATAGTTGGAACGAGCATAGCTCCGATAATAAATTCTTTAATTGTCCTACCTTTAGAAATACGGGCAAAAAAGAGTCCGACGAATACACCAAAGCTAATAGCCCAGCCCCAGTAGAAGAAGTCCCAGGAGGCTTGCCAGCTATAATCATTGAGAAATGGTTCTAAATGAAAACTCATTCCGATGAAATTGTTTATATAATCACCAGTTGAAGTAACGATTATTTCTATAATATTTCTTGTTGGTCCTAGAAGGAAAATTGCTATCATGATGGTTAAAGCGATGATGATGTTAATATTGGATAACCATTTAATCCCGCGCTCAATACCTGTACTTGCAGAAGCAATGAACATAGCGGTTAAGATTAGGATTAAAATGATATTATTGGTAGTGTTGTTTGCAATTCCATATTCATATTCAAGGCCTGCTCCCATTTGGTTAACGCCAAGACCTAGTGAGGTTGAGAGACCACTGATCGTGGCAAAGATTGCTAGAATGTTAATGAACTTTCCAATCGGTCCAAAAGATCTTTTTCCTAAAATTGGCTGTAATGTATGGTTAATTAATGGTGGTGAGTTTTTTCTATATTGGAAGTATGCTAGAATTAACCCGATAATTGCATAAGTTCCCCAACTGTGAAGTCCCCAGTGGAAAAAAGTATACTGCATCGCAATTTCCGCGGATTCTTTAGTACCACCTTCCCCAAACGGTGGTTCTAGATACATTAATACTGGCTCTGCAACGCCCCAAAAGAATAGACTGATAGCGAGTCCGCAGCTATAAAGCATCGCAATCCAAGAAAATGTACTGAATTCAGGTCTATCCGTGTCTTTCCCTAACCGGATTTTTCCGTACTTTGAAAAGGCAACATACAAACAAGTAATTACAAAGAAGAAAGCAACAAGCATATAAAACCATCCAAAATATTCTCCAATAAACGTGAATAGAATGTATGAAGATATTTCACCTAGCTTTTCTGGAACAAATAACCCAAGAGCAACAAAAACAAACGTAAAAATTAGTGCTCCAACGACGACAGAATTTTTAAGCATACACATTCCCCCTTTTTTTAAAAGTTAAAAAATTCTGTAATTTTTATTTAAAGGAAGGCCACAACTAGCTTCACCTTATCTGGGTAAATCGTACTTCACTAAATGAGCTTTCCTGTCTTATTAATTACTCGTTACCTTCAGCTGGTATAACCCAGTGGTCTTTTCCGCGTTCGGTAGTAACATATTCAGGCCAACGGTAGTGAATTGGTGGCTTATAATCACATAATGGTTCTTGCCACTTACTTCCACCGATACCCCCGCCAGTTCTTTCTTTAAATTCATCCTGTGCTTGTTTGAGCAATTCAGGCTGTGTTAATAGATCAATAATCGTCAACCCAATTGTTTTTGATGCACTCACGATCATCGGATCTATACATTCACGTATTCCGCCTAATGCATTCATAACCCAAGTGGGGTAGGAATACCCTGGTTTTGGCGCCTTTAATGCTGGTCTACCAATGTAAAGTCGTACAGTGGGTGCGTGCCAGCAATATTCTGTATAGTCATCCGAGGTAAAATGACGTTGGATGGCTGGGAGAGTTTCCCGTAATTTTCTCTCAGCATCCTCTGGGTGAATAAGGTTTTCTATTTCATTCAAATACGGTTTTTCTAATGGTTCGAACCCGAGATTTTTCTGAATTTCTTGGGCTATCTTAATCGCATCTCCGTCAAACTTTGGAGCACCTGCTAGTTCTAAATTTTTAAATGTGGCCATTGCCATTGTATGGTTTTCAAGGCCTGCTCTGGATTTTGTAACCCATTCTCGTTTCCAGATACAATGTGCAGCTTTTGCAACACTTTCGGCGTTTTGATCCAGTACCTTTACAACATCCTCTGCCATTTTAATATCAGGTACACGAATGAAATAATAGATTTGTGACATTTGTCCAGGGATATTGTCAGCAGTAGCTTGACCAGTATTTAATATTGTCTCATTGACACTCCAGCCCAAGTTATGGGGGAGCATATGTTCTTTGTACATTTTAGATAAAGTATACATATTGACAACTGCATCGGTAGCACCTGGTGCACGAACAGCCGCGTGGGACGCAGGAATTGGTGAATCATCTCCTAGGGACAGCCAAGTTTCCGGCTCATCACAAGTAAACGTGTACATCACGGAATAAGCGACTGCACAATGGGTATTCCAACGAGTGGTGTTACATAATGGTAGCATATAAAACGGATGAAAACTAATAGCAGCGTCAAGATTATCATAATATCCTTTTGCTGCATGGATTGGCTTTGAACCTCTAACTTTTTCAGCTGGTTCCCCAAAGAATTTGAGTTTTCCTTTTATATCGTATTTTTCCATTACGGCCTTGGCCGCTAGAAAACCTCCAAAGGATCCGATACCTAGTGCAGAATGGGGATCGGTATGTCCACCTGCATATTTACTTAACCCGCCTCTCGGACGCTCTTTCGTATCGGCTGCCTGGCAGTTTCCCGGAATAGCATCATACTCAGCGTATCCTCCAATTACTGGTCCATCCCCATTCTCCCAGGTGGCACAAAAGGCTGTAGGCATGCCAGCACTGCCTTCTTCCACTGTAAATCCTTCTTTACGTAACTGTTCTACATACCATTTTGCGGACTTATATTCCCTCCATGCTGTTTCCCCATAATTCCAGATGATTTGGTTCCAATCAGAGAGGTCTGCTTTATTTTTCTCAACCCAATCCATTACAGATTGTTTTTCTTCCACAACTGTTTGTTTTTCTTTTATCGTCATATTTATCTCCCCATTAAGTTGTAGCTTTAAAAATAATAATAAAATTAATTTAATGAATTATATTTAAGAAAGGATACGTCGGTAGCAAGGCGAACAGAAATAGAATTGTTTCCTCCCGAATTCATTGCACGTAAGAAAAAGCCTTCTCTTTTCCCAAGTACTAACTAGTACCGACGTTATTTTCCTACCTATATTAGTGATGCTTCTTTTTTATTTTCAAAGACCTTTTCTCCTGCTATCCAGGTTTCACAAACATCGATATTCTTGATTTGTTCTGTTGGCACTTCATATGGATTATGGGAAAGAATAGCAAAGTCGGCTAGTTTTCCGTCCTCAATCGACCCAATCAAATTTTCTTTGCGTATAGATCTTGCTGCTTCGATTGTGTATCCTCTTAAAGCCTCGGTAAGTGTAATTTTATGTTCTTCACCAATAATATTTCCTTGTAAGGTAGACCTTGTGACTGCTGCATAGATTGCAAGTAAAGGGTTTGGTGGTGCTACCGGTGCATCAGATGATAATACGACTGGGATATTTTTTTCTTTAAACCATCCGTAAGGTGAGTAATTTTTCCCGAAATCTCCTACTTGGCTAATAACTCCTTCTCCAAATTGATATACATGCTGTGGCTGTGGAATCGGCCAAATACCTAGTTCTTTAATATCATCAATTTGGGCAGGGTCTGGCAACCCGCAATGTTCAATTCGATGTCGCAATTCTTTCACGTCTGTGCATGAACTTGCCTGAGCCTCTTTCACACTGTCGATTACGAGTTGAATGGCGCTATCTCCTTGTGCATGTGTTAACGTTTGAAAGCCTTGCTGGTGGGCTTTAACAAACATTTCCTTGAATACTTCAACTTTATGGTAAAGGTAACCTTTTTTCCTCGCACTATCTGCATAGTTCGTTGATAGGTAAGCGGTACCAGAATTTAAGGAACCATCTGCGTAAAATTTAATCGACCCGATGGATAATTGCTCATCACCGAAACCTGAGTGGAAACCAAGTCGAATCAGCTCATCTAAATAGGTTGAAATAAACGACATTACGACACGGATTTTTAAATTTCCATCTTTTTTAGCTACATGAAATGATTCCATTTCCTGCTTTGTTACCTGTGGATCATTGATTGTTGTGAGACCAGCTGAGACACACTGCTCCTGTCCGACTGTAATGAGCGTTTGTAGATTCTCAGGAATATCAGGCATGTGTATGTTTGGTCCGTGATTGCCAATTAAAACTCCAGATTTCTTAGCAAAAAAGTCATTTGCACTGTCAAATAACTGACCATTCGGTTTGCCATTTTCGTCTCTACCAATGGCGCCCCCTTCTGGGTCTTTCGTGCTTTCATCAATACCAAGTTGATCGAGAAGATAGTGGTTGACTACGTTTGAATGTCCACTTGCATGCATAATTTGCACTGGGTATTCGGTACTAATACGATCTAAATCATCAGCGGTTGGATATCGTTTTTCCTTAAGAGTTCTCTGGTCAAAACCATAACCCCGAATGATTGCACCGTCCCGAAGGTTATCTTTGTGTATTGAAAGTTCTTTAACTAAATCATCAATACTTTTTACCTTTGGATAACTAACGTCAATCCAGGTATGGCACATACCTAACATCATTAAGTGTAGATGAGGATCAATAAATCCTGGGAGTAGACAACGTCCGTTTAAATCTATTTCTTGAAAATAACTACCTTGCAAAGATAATCGGCAATCCTGAAGAGTACCTGTACGAACGATTTTGTTCCCTCTTACCGCTACTGCTTCGACATGCTCCTTTTCCCCCATAGTTAAGATACTTCCATTATAAAAAAGCAAAGATTGTTCTTGCATCTGTATTCTCCTCTCTAGTAGTAAATGATATAGTATATTTTTTCTTGCGAATTTTATATGCAAGAGTCGTGCCAATTTAATAAACCTTTGTTTCTTTGGGTTTTTTATAAATTTAATATACTTATCCTATTCAATTCTGTATAACCTTCTGAGTGAAAATCCCTAGATATCAGCATAATCTTCCTATTCAAAATTGGATAAGGTTATACGAAATTGAATAACCTTCTGCTATAATACGAATAAGGGGGAATTTTCTATGAATTTTGATAGTTTATGGGATTGGGAGGAAATCGTTGAAAATATTTATTCAGATATTATTGTTGCAGATAAAGAAGGAAAAATTGTATATGCAAATTCTTCAGTAGAATATTGGCTGGATACCAAAAAAGAAAATCTCATTGGTTATTCGGTTATGCAATTAGAAAAGGAAGGCATCTTTTATCCATCCGTAGTAAAGAAAGTACTAGAAACGGAAAAAAAGCAAGCCCTAATTCAGCAAACTAGGAGTGGTAAAAAGCTTCTTGTTATAGGAAATATTGTTTACGATGAGAATCAAAAGATGAAATATGTTGTAACGTACTCTCAAGATGTTACCGAATTAGAACAAATGAAAATGTATGTCAAAATGATGGAAGGAGAAATGGAGAGCATTAAAAACGAACTGAGGGAGCTGCAAAATAAGCAGTCTGCTGACCCCCATATTATAGCTAAGAGTGAACAAATGAAAAATGTGGTTGAATTGATTAACCGCGTAGCACATACGGATATAACAGTTCTCTTTACCGGAGAGTCGGGTGTTGGGAAAAGTTTATTAGCAGAACACCTGCACAATTGGAGTGGGAGAAAAGGGAACTTTGTCACCATTAATTGTAGCAGTATCCCAGAAACCCTACTAGAATCAGAATTATTTGGGTATGATGCAGGAGCTTTTACAGGAGCAAACCCAAAAGGGAAGAAAGGGCTCGTAGAAGAAGCGGAGACTGGTACTTTATTTTTGGATGAGATTGGTGAGTTGCCTATGAACCTTCAAGCAAAACTATTAACCTTAATTCAAAAGAAAGAATTCTTCCGTATCGGGGACACAAAGCCAAAATCGGTGAACTTCCGTCTCGTTGCAGCCACGAATGTGGATTTAATAGAGAGAGTAAGGCTTGGGAAGTTTAGAGCGGACTTATATTTCCGACTTTCAGTCATTCATATTCCAATCCCATCTTTAAGAGAAAGAAGAGAAGATTTATTGTCCTTAATTATGAATTTAACGCAGACGTTTAATAGCAGATATCAACAGGAAAAAGTATTGGATCATGCTGTCATTGATAATTTGCTTCAATATGATTGGCCAGGAAATGTCCGTGAGTTAGGTAATTTAATAGAAAGGTTGGTATTAACTGTAGAAGACAATTTAATACAGTTAAATCACTTGCCTAGCAAGCTTGTTTCCTCAAACCTGCCAGATGGAGCTTTATCTGTTCAGGCACTAAAAAATAAAAATCTACCAGAAATTATGGAGGAGGTGGAGGCCCAAGTTCTAAAAGGGGCAATGGAACGATGTAATAGTACCACAGAAATGTCCCGATACCTCGGCGTTAGCCAACCCACTATAGTCAGGAAATTGAAAAAATACGGAATAACTAGGGGATCTGTTGTGAGTGAATCGTAGATTTGTAGGATCTGTTGAACTACGTCACAGTGACGCCGAAATTTGTCGACGGAAGGGCATGTATTTCCGTGTTCGGGGGTCCGGCATTTTTGTCAAAGGCCAAAGCCCAGGTGAATATTGGGCTATGGCCATAGGTGACAGTTCAATCAATGTTTTCGAAGTTACAATTTTAGCTTAATAATACATTATAAAGTCGTTTCACTGCTTCTGGTATTTTTTCTTCTAAGATGTTCGCAAACCCAATTACTAAGGAAATCCAACCTCTAGGATGATCCTGACTTTTTAACATGAAACGTTTAATGGAATAGACTTCTAGCTTTTGGTGTTTTGCATTCTCCTCAATTTCTTCATAGGTTTTATCTGTTTGAAAGTGGGCAAGGAAATGGAGTCCAGCGGGTATATCTTCAATCTTAATTTGATCGCCAAAATAAGTAACTAGCTCTTTGGTCAGTATTTTTCTTTTTGTCTCATAATGATTGTTCATCCTTTTTAGATGGCGACTATACTCTCCATTTTCGATAAAATAGTGCAATGTGAAAAGGTTTAGTGTATTGCTAGATTGCATTGAATGACGATAATGCTTGTGGTACAACCTTAATAAATCAGGCGGTAGGACCATATAGCTTATCCGAATACCAGGTAGCATCGTTTTTGAAAAAGTTCCTGTATAGATGACACGATGATTTCGATCTAAACTTTGTAATGAAGGGATGTTATCAGTCTCATATTTGTATTCGCTATCATAATCATCCTCAACAATAAAACGGTTATCATCAACAGATGCCCAATTTAATAACTCAATCCGTCTGGTAATAGGCATGATCTCCCCGGTTGGAAATTGGTGTGAGGGGGTAACAAAGACAAAGTTTGCGTTAACTTTGTCAATTTCTTTTATCCGAATGCCTTTCTTATCTAATTGTACAGGATGTACGGTAAATTCCATGTTTTTAAGGAGTGAATATAACCGCGAGTACCCAGGATTCTCCATTGCAATAATTGTATTTTTATTCTGCATTCCCATTAATTGACGTACCAGTAACATGGTCCCGGCCCCTATTACTATTTGTTCCGGTTCACAAATTACCCCCCGATTAAGGGAGATTAAACGGCTAATTGTTTTTCTTACTATATACGGACCTTGTGGATGGATGATTTCCGAAAGCTCGTTTTTGTGGTTCTCGATTGCTTTCTGCTGGCATTTCATCCATTCATTAAAGGGGAAAAGTGATATATTCGAGGTCATATGGGATAGTGAAAGCAAGTCCTCTTTATCAATAGTATTTTCTTTAAGATCATTTGGTAAGCTATATTTGTTTGAGTCTCCTTGATTGATAAACTGCGTAATTTTTTCGACAAAATATCCTTTTCTTTCGATGGTATAGATATATCCTTCCGCTAATAGTTGTTCATAGGCGTTCATAACGGAGTTTGTACTGACATTTAAGTGGTCTGCCAACGCTCTCTTTGCAGGGAGCTTTTCGCCCGGTTTCAGTCTCCCTTTTAAGATGCTTTCTCTTATTTCTTCATAGATTTGTTGATATATATATTTACCTTGTGAATCTTTATCTTTTTTTAAAAAAATCATCCTACCACCCCATTATCACTGGTACCATCATTTTTCTATCTTTGGTACTTTTCATTATACCAAAACAATGTCAAACTATCATTAAATTCAATTAATTTTAAAATCACAAGAAATGAGGGGGAGAAATATGACTACAGCTTATATTAGTTCAAAAGAATTACAAGAAAAACGACAAAAATACGTTCCAAAAGGTGTTAGTAACGGTAATTTAAATATTGCACATAAAGCAGCAGGTGCGACAATTACTGATATTGATGGGAACGAGTGGATTGATTTTGCCAGTGCGATTGGTACGTTGAATGTGGGTCACAGTCATCCAAAAGTGACCGAAGCAGTGAAAGAACAAGTCGATAGATTTTTACATCCTGGTTTCAATGTGATCATGTATGAAAGTTATATCAAACTGGCTGAAAGGCTATGCCAAATTACACCTGGTGACTTTGAAAAGCAGGCAATCTTCTTTAATTCAGGTGCAGAAGCAGTTGAAAATGCAATAAAAATTTCTCGACGTTATACTGGACGTCAGGCGGTTGTATCATTTATCCGCGGTTACCATGGAAGAACGAATTTAACAATGGGAATGACAAGTAAGGTGAAGCCATATAAGTTTGGATTTGGTCCATTCGCCCCGGAAATTTATCAAGCACCTTTTCCTTATATGTATCATAAGCCAGAAGGTATGACAGAAGAAAGGTATATTGATATGAAGATTGAAGAATTCAAAGATTTCTTCATCGCTACCGTAGCACCTGAAACAGTTGCTTGTATCGTGATGGAACCTGTTCAAGGGGAAGGCGGATTTATAATTCCACCGAAAAAATTCGTTCAAGCGGTGAGTGAGTTCTGCAAAGAAAACGGGATTGTATTTGTTGCAGATGAAATCCAAACAGGATTTGGACGTACAGGAAAACTGTTTGCGATTGATCATTTTGGTGTAACACCTGATTTAATCACTGTTTCAAAATCTTTAGCTGCAGGACTACCATTAAGCGGTGTTGTAGGTAAAAAGGAAATACTTAATGTTGCCGATCCAGGTGAATTAGGTGGTACGTACGCAGGAAACCCAGTTGCTTGTGCTGCTGCCTTAGCTGTTATTGACATCATGGAGGAAGAGAAGCTGGTTGAAAGAGCAGAAATCCTTGGACAAAAAATTGAAGAAACACTCAAAAAGCTAGCAGAAAAGCATGATTATGTTGGGGATATTCGTCGATTAGGGGCAATGGTTGCCTGTGAGATTGTTGAAGACCAAACGACTAAACGTCCAAACAAAACCAAAACATCGGAAATTGCAAAGTATGCTAATGAAAATGGTCTTTTACTTCTAACGGCTGGTTTAAAAGGCAATGTGATTCGGTTTTTGACTCCTTTAGTGATGACAGATGAGGAACTAGAAAAAGGACTAACTATTTTAGAAAAAGCATTTCAATAACATTTGAGTATTCTAGAATTTGTAACAAACAAGGAAAGGAAGTGTTACTATGGGTCATACAATAAGAGTACAAAACCCAGCTACAGGTCAACTTGTGCAAGAAGTTAAAATCAATTCTGAAGAAGAAATAAAGGAAGCAATCAAAACGGGACACGATAGTTTTAGAGAATGGTCAAAGGTCAATGCTCATGAACGCTCACGTTTATTAACAAACTGGTCTCGTATTGTACAAGAACATAAGGAAGAAATCGCAGAAATTATGACGTTAGAAAATGGGAAACCTTTGGCTGAATCGCTTGGTGAAGTAGACTATGCGACAAGTTATATCGACTGGTATGCAGAGGAAGCCAAACGAATTTATGGACGTACTGTCCCTGCATCGAGCGAAACAAAGCGCATTGTAGTTAGCAAGCAGCCAATTGGGCTTGTTGCTGCCATCACACCATGGAATTTCCCGGCAGCAATGATGACAAGAAAAGCTGCACCTGCTTTAGCAGCGGGCTGCCCATTTATCGTAAAGCCTGCAGTAGAGACACCATTAACAACTATGAGATTAGTTGAGCTTGCTCATGAAGCTGGCATACCTACTGATGTTATTCAATATGTAAACGGTCCCGGTTCCGTAGTTGGCAACATTTTTACTAGTAGTGAATATATTCGAAAAATCACGTTCACTGGTTCTACACCTGTTGGAAAGAATTTAATCAAGGCTAGTGCTGAAACGGTAAAACACGTTACGATGGAATTAGGAGGGCATGCTCCTCTTATTGTTGCCGAAGATGCAGATATTGATTTTGCTGTAAAACAAACGCTGGCTACAAAGTTTCGAAATGCCGGACAGACATGTGTATGTGCAAATCGAATTATTGTACATGAGAATGTTGTAGAGGCCTTCTCAACAAAATTGGCAAATGAGGCAAGTCAATTAATAGTTGGAAATGGGTTGGATAAGGATACTCAAATAGGGCCAATTATTAATGAAAAAGGTTTTGATAAAATCGTAGCCCAAATCAATGATGCAGTGCAAAAAGGGGCAGAAGTATTAGCGGGTAATCAGTACAAAGTGGATAAGGAAAAAGGGTATTTCTATGTGTATCCAACTGTATTGGCAAATGTCACATCTAATATGGACATCATGCAGGAAGAAACATTTGGACCAGTTGCTCCAATCACTACTTTTAAAACGTTGGAAGAAGCTGTAGAAATTGCAAATAGTACTCCTTATGGACTTGCAGCTTATTTTTTTACTAATAACTATAAAACAGGTACTTATCTGCACGATCATCTAGATTTCGGAATCATTGGCTGGAATGATGGTGCCCCATCTGGAGCACACATCCCATTTGGCGGTATGAAAGAAAGCGGATTAGGCCGAGAAGGCGGCATCGAAGGTATCGAACCATACTTGGAAACAAAATATTTATCAATCGGAAATCTTTAAGGTGACAGTGACGCCCCGAAATTTATCGAATCAAAAAACGATTCCAATGGGTAAAGGAATCGTTTTTTGATTCGCACGTATTTTTAGGTCACAGTGACGTCTCAAAATTTGCCGAACGGTAAATAGGAAATAGAATGTTGTTTTGATTCTCATTGTGGATTAGAAATGTACCTGATCTTATAAGCAACAACTATCTGTAGCATCTTAGTTAAATTTCAATGTATGTTTTCACTTCTTCCTCACCGGAATCCAAACCTCACTATATGCGTAACCTTCTTTGTCTTTATCCATTTTTGTGAACGAAAAAGAAGGGACATTGATGACTTCGTAATCGGAAGAAGGAAGCCATTCTGAATAGGTTTTGGCCATGGTTTCTTGTAGTGTAGTTGGAAATGGTCCTTCATTTGGGAAGATTGCCCATGTACATGCTTCGACTGGTACTATGTCTAATCGATCACTTACTTGATTTTCCGTTGTTAACACACCGATCATGTGGGTTAGATCTCCCTCTTCTTTTAAGAAATTCTCGTCCGCGTGATAAGATGCATTCACGATTTCATATGGTTCTATGTTTTGAAGGGCATGCATTTCTGCTTTTTGTTCCTCTGTAATGCTTTGAGCTAGCTTTACAATCTCGTTATTGACCCCTTCAAATTGCATAGGCACTCGTTTACTTACACCGACTAGATTAAATGCCGGTTTGTCTTCAATTCTAAACTCCATGGAAGTTCCTCCTTTAACTGTAATGACGAATGAAAGCTTGGGAAACGACTTAGTTATCCCTGTTTTGATGACATCTGAGGGTAAGAAACCACTCCATTTTTTAAAGGCTCGCGTAAAGCCGTCTACTGACTGATACCCATATTTGAAAGCGACATCCGTTACTTTTTCTCCGTTCAATAAATCCTTATTGGCCTCTGACAATCTTCTGTTTTTGATATATTCACTAAGCGTCAATCCTGACAGGTAAAAGAAGATCTTTCTAAAGTGAAAGTCCGAAACCCCAGCATACTCGGAAATACTTTCAAGAGGCAGCTCATCTATTAAATGATTTTCAATATAGTCGATTACCTGGTTTAATTCCTTTAACAAGTTATCCCTCCTTGTCATGTCTATATCATAGCAAAGCCGCTTTATTCAGACTCGACATTTTTAACATGAAATATATCGAATCCTTAACTTCTATACAAACTTACAAGTCTCAAGAGATGTTCTCGGACAATTTCCTTGGTCAAACAAGCCAAGCCGGCGATATTAATACATTCACTCAGCGCACTTGTTTCCTGAGGATATTGTATAATGGATTAGTAGCATAGATGTATTGTTCATTAATAAAAAATTATAAAAGTGAATAGATTTCGAAAAGGAATGAAAGAAATGGCAACTAAGAAAATGAAATCCGATTGGTCAGAAGCCAAAAAACGTTGCCTGTTGAATCAGGCGGATATTCAGATGGCAAAAGAATTAGGCATGACACCAAAAAGCTTACTTAAAAATATTCCGGCTCCTAATCAACAATGGAAAGCACCAGTGAAAGAATGGATTCGAGATCTATACGAAAATAAGTTTGGGAGGGTGCTAGGGTAAAGATGGAGCCGCATAAAAAAGAATTGACGGTAAATGAAAAATTAGCGATTTTAAGGGCCGCAGATGAAATAATTGGACAAGGAGGTCGAACACTCCTAGCTAAAATCTTAAAAGGATCACGTGAAAAAAAGGTTCTGGCACTAGATTTGGATCAATGTCCCGTTTATGGTTATTTCAAATCAGAAACAATAGCTAATATTTTGGAAAAAGTAGATTGGATGATTGATTACGACTTTTTGGATATAGAGTACTCTGGAAAGCTCCCAATCATTGTCTATACGAAACGCGGCTGGACTATTGAGTCCAATCAGCGAGCGGATGAATTTTTGCAGGAGTGGGATACTTGGATAGAAGAGGAAAAGCCTCTACCAGATATGGAGTATTTAAAAGACCGTAATCGAGAAATGATATTTTTATTTTTAGATAGGATAAAAGAGACTGGGGATCCCAAATATATTCCTTTCCTCCAAGCCTGGGAAAAAATAGATTATAAAAAAGTAAGAGCAGAGATTCAAGTAACGATAAAGGCCATTGAATCAAATAATTCGGTCGAACACGCTACTGTACAAAATAGAAAAGTAGAAATTCAAAAAGCATTAATGGGATCTGCACCGAAAGACTTACTTCTAAAATGCTGGGATTGTGGCGATCGTTTTACGTTTACAGTTGGGGAACAACAATTCTATAAGCAAAAAGGCTTTGATTTTCCAAAACGATGTGAAGAATGCCGGGATACTCGAAGGTTTGGAGATTTCGTGGATTTTTAGGTCACAGTGACGCCCCGAAGTTTGTCTAGGGTTTATAGGATGAAAATAGAAAATCCAATAGTTAAAGGCATGGTTCTTTTTAGAAACCATGCCCCTTACTATTATGCCTGAAGTTTACGTTTTCGAATGACTAGAATTGATCCACCCGCAATCAATAAGATAAATCCTGCTAGTAGCAAGTTATAGATATTGGTTGCTGTAACGGGTAGAATGTCACCATTCTGATTTGATTGTTTATTAGTCTTGTCGTTATTTACGTCTTCAGCTTGCTGTTCATCTTGATCTTTGTTTGGTTCGTTATTATTTTGATCTTGATTTTCGCTCTCTGGTTTTTCAGGTTTTTCAGGCTGTTGCTCTTCATCAGTTGGTATTTCAGGTTCGGGTTGCTCAGTTGGTGGCTCCTCAGGATCATTTTCATCCTCTGAATCTGAACCAGCTGCTTGTTTTGTGAAGGACCAGATGTCAGACACTGTTTTTCCAGTGTGGTCGTCTTCAACTACTGCATACCAGGAGTATAGGTTTCCATTTGCAAGACCTTTCCAAACGGTTTCTGCGATTTCGCCACTTTCCACGTCCTCATCCTTGCCGATTTCTGTATCGGTATAGACATTTACAGAGAAATAATCAGTCGCGACTTGTTTTTCAACGGCGCTTAAGTCTAGGTTAATGATAAACTCATCTTTTTTAGCATGGGCCTCAGTATCATAGTAGTTATAGTCATCTAAATACGGTGAATACGTATTTACGATGATGCGATGATTGTCCTGGTCGAAATGTAAGAGTCTCATATACCCTTGGCCACCTTCAGGGCCAGCCTGATAATCTGCCAGCATTTGATACACGGTACGATCTGGTGTACCATCGCCGTTATCATCTATTTCATCAATTAGGGTTTGTGCTTCGTGATAATGTCCACTTAATACCGCAATGACATTCTCATTCGGAACAACAATCTCGTTATAAAGCTTTTCACCGAGTGGATGTCTAGTTCCAGTCGCAAGCAAGTACTCATGGAAGTTCAAGATTGCCATTCGGTCAGGATGTGCAGCAAGGACATCATTGACCCACTGAATTCCCTCATCGGTTACTCCCCAACCAAGATAGACCATAATATAATCATTTCCGTTCGCTGAGATTAAATCATAATGCCCCCGATTGTTCAAGTAGGAACCGCCGTAATAAGGTTTGTTCTCAAAACGATCCTCACCAAAGTAACGATAATAATCGGTGTAATCATTGTTCACTTGATTCACGTCATGATTACCAGCTAGAACGCCATATGGAATATTGTGCTGGTCTAAAACGCCCATATATTGGTCCGCATAATTCCACTGGCTTTCGTCTGTCGAGAGGTTCACTAAATCTCCCGTATGGAAGACATACTCAATCTTCATTTCGTCTTGATTTTCGGCAATCCATTGTGTTTGACGATCAAAGATATGTGGGAAGCTTTCCGCGTAAAATTGAGTATCTGACATCCATACAAACGTATAGTCATACTCGTCCGGTGTGCTTGGGATTTCATCCTGCACGAGAACATTAATTTTACTGTCTTTTACAAATGCATGAACTTCAACATTTCCTGACAGTTCAAAATCATTTTCTCCAGCAATGCGATAATCGATTAATTCCCAATCACCCTTTTCATGATTCCACGCGTACATGGAAACCTTTCGTCCTTCTAGTGACTTTCCTTTCCAGTTGAGTTCGACAATGTCATTTTCATCGACAGTAGAATCGACCTTTACATCAAAGCGATGATAAGGAAATTGTGTGTGTGAATTGTTCGTTAAATATTGTCCATCCTGTTGTGCAACAAGGGCAATATCTTCTTCCGTAAAGGCTTGTTCTCCTGCTGGAACCTGTGTTTGTGGTGGTTCCGTATCAGAAGCGTTTTTATAGCCTCTAATATGTTCAGTCTGACTCGCATCGTATTTGTAGCCTTGATAGAATGTAACATCGACTTTATCGTTGGTCGGATCTGTTACTTTTACTTTTAAAACCGGGTCACCATTAACGATTGCTCCATTTGCAGGTGAAGAAGCTTCAGGCATTTCAGGATTTTCATTCACTACCGAGAAGTGAACAATGTGTTCTGTTTGATTGCCAACTTTATCAACCGCAGTCATGATTAGTTTGTGTTCTCCAGGTGCTAATTTGGAGGATGCTGTTTCATATGGAAGTGAAATAACCTCACCATTTAGGGTGGTTATGAATGATTCAACTCCCGCAATTTCATCGATTGCACTACCTTCAATTGTAAACGCACCTTTATACTCTTTGTTTTCAACAAGATTTTTTTCAATCGCTGGAGCCGTATTATCTACAATCACCTTTCGTTCAAGAGTTTCATCAGCATCTTGAACGGTGATCAGATGTTCTCCATCCGATACGGTCGTTGTGTCCCATTTCACCGTTTTAGAGAGTGCATGATCGTTCGTGATCGTAAAATGAAAATCAACGAATGGGTTGGCATCATTCATTTTTAATACTTGATCTGGATTGTTGTAGGTTGTGTCTGTTAAAACAGTACCATCCGACAAGACAAGGCGAACATTTTTTAAGTCATAATCATCGCGGTTTTCACTAGAATCTAAGTCAAATGGCGATGCTTTGTTTCCTGAGCGAACCGTGATGGTATTATCTCCTAGTGATAAGCGGTCGGGTTCAATCGGAATACTAAAGGTTTTCCACTGAGTCAACCAATCCTTATCCATTAAGAAGAGCACTTCTTCACCCATGGTCACCGCATTTTGGAAGTACGTATTCAAGCCGTTTACATCTAATGCAAAATAGGCAGTTCGCTCAACAGAATGATATGTATCGCTCGTTAGCTCTGTGCCATCTACCATTAGTGAGACGTTGTCAGGTGCATCCTCAGCAGATGTTCCTTTAAGAATCACATCGCCAGTCACGATGTCTTCTTCCATTACATTCAGACGAAGACTCGATTGATCATGGTCGGTTGTAATGTCGACACGATAGGTATCACTTGTTTTTTCATTCCTTCCATCTGAAGCGACAAAGTAATAGTCGACAAAGTCTTTCCCAATTAACTCAGGAGAGTAGATGGTTGAATGGAATAAACCACTCGTAGAATCCTGTTGTAAAATTTTCATTTGGTATTCATCTTGGTCCGAAATTTTATAGAAAAGGCGGACCGATTTCACTTCTTGGTCATCCGTTACATTCGCTGCAATTTCGATATTATCCTTTTCCGCTATTTCAGTAACCTCTGTTTGATTATCAATTACAGGTGCAATTGTATCTTCAGGAAGCTGCACAGCTTCTCGTGGAACTTGGTGTGTCTCAACACTTCCAGGAGTTGCATCTTTGATGTCTAGTTTGATTTGCTGTGTCGTCTGATCGGTAGGATACCCGTAGACAATTCCTTTGTCAGCATAAGTATCATCCACATTTGGTACATCATTATAGTAGGCAAGTGCCACTTCTTTATGAGCATTCGTACCGATCACAATACCACGCATACTGCCATTCGCCATACCACCTGTATAAACACGAACAATATTCTCATTTTCTACTAAATTTGAACCATAGTTTTGGTTAAAATCCGCTACAGTTGAATCGCCATTTTGATCATTGATGATCCAAAAGACGAGTGTTTTTCCGGCAGGTATGGTGACATCTTCCGGAACCGAAGGCCATGCAACATCTGTACCTGGGTCCGTGCCGTAGCGGTAATAAATCTTATAATCTTTAAAATTAATATCTTGATTGCTATTGTTATAGATTTCAATAAACTCATATCCGTCAGCTGAACCAACATTTGTGGTGTCTGGAACAACCTCTGTAACCAATAAATGTGGGAGAGTACTATAATCAATATCAATTTGTTTCACGTTGATCGTATACTCACTTGTTTTCGCAGTCTGAATCCCATCTGATGCTTCAATATAATAAATGAGATCTGACGTTACACTCGCAGCTGGAATCTCAGCTGAGTACGTGCTCGTGTTCTCTCCACTTGGATTCATCGAGATGGCTGTGAAGTTCTCGGCATTCTTTTCTTTATAATGGAGAGTAACCAATGGGATTGCTAGGTTATCTGTTACGTTAGCCTCGATTTTGACGGGTTTATAGGCATCAACCTCGTCAACCTGGGTATGCTCAATCACAGGTGCTCCCGTATCCGTTGGAATTTCTGGGAGTTGCACAGGAACAGCGGGTACCTGTTTATCCGTAATCACACCTGGTGACGGAGGGGCCATACCCTGTAATTTTTTCATTACTGTTCCTTGGTCAGGATATTCATATTGGATAACAGCGCCAGTATTATCATTGTCACTTCCTAAATAACTTGCAGAAATAACCTCTGCTCCTTGTAGGTCTTTTAAAACTAATGCACGATTGCCGACGTTCGCAAAGCCAGGAAATGCATCAGTAAACTCGACGACTTGATCATTTGTTAGCTCAGTACCAAATTGAGTGTTAAAGTCTGATAATGGTTTATCTCCGTTATTAAACCAGAAAACTAGTTTTTCCTGTGGCTCAATCGTTGTTGCTGGGATTTGGAAAGGGAGCTCTACTCCGCTATCCGTATAATGATAAACAAATGAATAGTTTGTTAACACCTGCGGCTGGTTCGAATTGTTATAGAGCTCAAAATACTCATAATAATCTGTGCCGCCACCCTCAGAATTTGGAGAAATCTCCGTAATCAAAATAGGTGGAAGTGAGTCATAATCAGGCTCCACGATATCTTCGATTGCCACTTCAAAACCATCTTTTGTAGGATACCTAACACGATGATGTGTGTCCGTTACTTCGATGTAATAACGCAAAGTTTCATTTGTTAACGATTCTTTCGGAATGGTAGCTTGATAGATTTGTCCTTCGACGTGAGTCATCGCGATCTTCTTAAACTCACCATTCGGTTCTGTTTGATAATAAACAGAGGCGGAGAAATCTTGATGATCGTCAGTAATGGTTGCTGAGATAACAAGGTCATCTTTTGCACTCGCATTTGTAATTTGTTCATGAGTAATAATGGGTGCTTGGTTTTCTTCCGCAACAACTTCTTGTTGGGGAACCTGTACAGGTTCACTTACTTTTACTTCTGTGTTTTCTTGCGTTTCTTCTTCGCTAGGCTGACTTTTCGTTTCTGTAGTTGGAGAAGAAGGGGCTTCCGTCACTTCAGTGTCAGCTCTGTTTTCGTTCGGGAGAGCTTCTTCAGGTAGAGCAGAGGAATCTTGTACATCAGACTCCTGGTTTCCCGAATTTGAAATGGAATCTTCTTGTTTTTGGACTTGATTTTCTGATTGCACTTGTGAAATAGGAATTAGTGAAGTTTCTTCTGCCATAGCTGACGGAACGGCTAATCCTAAATTCGATACGAGAATAGCTACTGTGGTTGTTACGGCTAACCCTTTGTTCAGTTTTGCTTTTTTCCTCATAATGCCTCCTTAAAAATGTAAAGATTTTATGTATTCCACTACAGAATAACGACAAAGTATTGATTTTATTTATCTGAAATGTAAAAAACGTGTAAATATTACAAATTTCAGCAAAAGTTGTCATGTGGCTGTCATATCCTGTCCTTGAATATAAAACTCCACTATTTGGAAAGGTAAGGAAAAACAATCAAAGGAGACTTACCTATCGTGAATGTACAATCTGGTCAATCAACGAATGAAACTGTTGCTAGTCTTATGCTAAAGCAACTTGAGATGTGGGGAGTTAAGAGGATCTATGGGGTTGTGGGGGATGCCATTATTGGGTTAATGGATGAACTAGCAAAGCAGAATTCAATCCAATTTATTGCGGTGAAACATGAATCGGTTGCCGCCATGATGGCTTCAGCTGAGGCAAAGTTAACAGGAAGGCTTGGCGTTTGTCTGGCAACGATGGGACCAGGATTAGGAAACTTACTCAATGGTCTAGGGGATGCTTATATGGATAAGGCACCCGTACTGGCTATTTCTGGTCAGGCTCCTAGTCAAAAAATCGGGACTGACTATAAGCAGTATCTTAATCAACAAGAATTAATAAAACCACTCGCAGAATATACGTCTTTGCTCGCACACCCTGACGCCATTATAGATGTGTTAACAAAAGCGATGAAAACATCACTTGATAAAGGGGCTGTTACTCATCTATCGATTCCTAAGGATCTTTTTACAGTGAATACAACTGCAAAAATTCAGCGGGAACCAAAAATGATACAGACTACCTCATCTATAGATGAAAAAGTTATCACAGAGGTAGTTGAATTAATGAAAAACGCAAAAAAACCAATGATTTTAGCTGGTCTTGGGGCAATACATGCTGTTAAAGAAGTAGAAAAACTAGCAGAACTTTGGGGAGCGGGTATCCTTGTAAGCCTAGGTGCAAAAGGGGTGTTTCATCAATCATGTACGAACTTTTTAGGAGGAATTGGACAAGGGGGAAACCCTCATGCTAAAGATCTTTTTCAAGAGTCAGATGTCGTATTATTAGTAGGGAACTTGTGGTGGCCGGAAGGATATGTTCCAGAGCATGCGAAGTTGATTCAAATTGATGTTGCGAAAGAGAATATCGGGAAAGGTATACCTGTTGAGTTAGGTATTGTAGGTTCAGCTGAAATGCTTGTCCCCCTGTTAACGAAAAGTCTTCATAGCGTTTCACAAAATCAAACTTGGGTAACAAACATCCAGAAGATAAAAGAAACGTGGGACACACAAAACGAGCAAGAAGGCTTACAATCTTCCCAACCGCTCCATCCATCAAGAATTGTTAGAGCTATTGAAAATACTGTTCAAAACGATGCGATTATTACTCTAGACACGGGTGATGTAACTGTTTGGTTCAATCGTAATTTTCGCTCAACTAAACAACAAATCATCTTTTCAGGAGAATGGCGAACAATGGGATTTGGTTTACCTGCAGCTCTTGCAGCCAAACTATGCTTTCCAGGGAAGCAAGTGGTTGCAGTTGTTGGAGATGGCGGAATCGAAATGACTTTAGCCGATTTATTAACGGCCATCCGGTATAACTTAAGTATCACAGTCATCATTTTCAATAATCATGCGTTACAAATGGAACGCGATAAAATGATAGCCAGCGGAAGTATTCAAAAGGATGTGGACTTAACGAATCCTGACTTTGTAAAAATTGCCGAAGCTTGCTCGTGGAAAGGCTATTCAATCACAGAAGAAAGTGAATTAGAGGATACCCTTGAAAAAGCATTTTTACATAATGGTCCAGCATTGATCGAGGTTGAAACTGCGCCAACTTTTCATCCAGAAACAAAGAGTTGACCGTGGAAAGCTAGTTTCCCGCCCCACAGGTATGTTACCGCTTTAGTTAATCAGGGGTGGGACCCTCTACTGGAAATGATTCAATAGTTTACTAGAATATTATTTTAGTATAAAATCAATATAGAACATTGTTGCTTAATCTTTATCTAGAGCGGGGGACCCAAATTCTTCATGCGGGATTTTTCCGCTATTGGTGAATTCTTAAATAGAAGGGGCTTATTGTTTCCTATAGTCCTAACCTGAAAGCTAACCTCGTAAGCAATCGAGTGGGAACAGTATGGTAGAATAGTAAATCGGCAACGGCCGGTTTTTTGTTACCTTATCTTTCTATATGTTTCCCTTACCTGAGTAATCAGAATCAAATTATTAAGAAGGTGGGGTAATTTATGAAAAAATTCAAATTAAGTTTGGCAAGCCAAATTTTAATTGGTCTTATTTTAGGTATTATCGTTGGTGGCATTTTCTATGGAAGTGAAACTGCCCAAAGTGTCCTGCAGCCATTCGGAGATCTTTTCTTACGATTAATTAAAATGATTGTCGTGCCAATTGTTCTTTCGAGTATTATCGTTGCGATAGCTGGTGTTGGTGATTTAAAATCAGTCGGCAAGTTAGGTGCTAAATCCCTGACATATTTTATTGGCATGACCATGGTCGCAATTGCAGTCGGTCTTATTTCTGCAAATTTATTCCAACCAGGTGCTGGACTAGTAATGGACCAGTTAGAACAAAGTGATATCTCAGGTTATGTAGAAACATCAGAAGCGCAAGAAGGAAAATCTATAACGGATACACTCCTTCATATTGTTCCAACAAATCCGTTCCAAGCTATGGTTGAAGGAGATATGCTAGCAACTATTTTCTTTGCAGTTGTTTTCGGTCTTGGAATTGCAGCTATAGGCGAAAAAGGAAAACCGGTTTTACGTTTCTTTGAGGGTATGGCAAATGCCATGTTTTATGTGACAAATTTATTTATGAAATATGCACCGATTGGTGTTTTTGCATTAATAGGTGTAACTATCTCAAAATATGGATTCGAATCACTTATTCCATTAGGCAAGCTGGCCGTTACTGTTTATGGAACAATGATTTTCTTTGTAGTAGTTATTTTAGGCTTATTGGCTAAATTTATTGGGTTAAATATTTTTAAATTATTGAAGATGATTAAGGAAGAGTTAATCCTTGCTTTTTCAACATCCAGCTCGGAAACTGTACTTCCGAGGATTATGGATAAAATGGAACAGGCAGGAAGCCCAAAGCATATAGCGACTTTCGTTATTCCAACTGGCTATTCTTTTAATTTGGATGGATCAGTTTTATACCAAGCTATAGCGTCTTTATTTATCGCCCAAATGTATGGAATTCACTTGAGCATTGGGGAACAAATAATGCTAATGTTAATATTGATGGTAACATCCAAAGGTATGGCTGGAGTTCCTGGGGTATCCTTCGTAGTGCTATTAGCGACGTTCAGTACAATGGGTTTACCAGCTGAAGGACTGGCATTTATTGCTGGTATTGACCGTATTCTAGATATGGGACGTACCGCGGTTAACGTAGTAGGTAACTCGTTGGCAGCACTAGTTGTAGCTAAATGGGAAGGTCAATATAACCCTCCAACTAAAGTTGAAGCTGTTCAACAAGCATCGTAAATATGTGATATTAGTAAGCACATTCCGTTAATAAAGGAATGTGCTTTTTTTGTTTTAGACAAGGAACTGTGTCCCTAAAAGGCAAATACGTGGTTGCCTATTGTGGTTGATACGGTACGACTTCTTAGATAGGAGCTCGATGTTTTATCAGGGTTGTAAAAGAATAATGCGCCATTTGTTGGATCTTCACCACTGAGTGCCCTTTTTGCAGCTTCTCTATGTTGGTCGTTAGGAGTTGCTGTAAGTAACGCACCGTTTTCTGCTGGTGTAAATTGATAGTAACCGTAGCTTTTTTCAAACAAGACATCTTTAATATTGTTAGGGAATAAGGGACTATTTACACGATTCACAATTACAGCACCAACGGCAATCTGCCCTTCTAAAGATTCACCTCTCGCTTCACTGTGTATCATTTTCGCAAGCCATTCGACTTCTTCCTTGTTCACTACTTTTTGTTGTTCAGCGGCGAATGTTGTTTCGCTTTGAACCGGAGCGGGTGCAATGGTAACACCTGAAGGAATCGTCAAAGTTTGTCCAATCTGTAAGCTATCCGAAGAAAGATTATTCGCCTTTTTAATTCCATCGACAGTTGTGCCGTTCCTTGTTGCAATACTATATAACGTATCACCAGAAACAACCTGATGTGTAGTGGTAGTGGTTTGAGTAGGAACAGACTCACCACCAGAAGGAATCGTCAACGTTTGTCCGATCTGCAAAATATCGGAAGACAGATTATTTGCCTTTTTAATCCCATCGACGGTTGTGCCGTTTCTTGTTGCAATGCTATATAACGTATCACCGGAAACAACCTGATGTGTAATTGTATTGGTTTGAGTAGGAGCGGTGCCATTACCAGAAGGAATCGTCAACGTTTGTCCGATCTGCAAAATATCCGAAGAAAGATTATTCGCCCTTTTGATTTCATCTACGGTTGTACCGTTACGTGTGGCAATACTATATAAAGTATCACCGGAAACAACCTGATAAGTAGTTACATTGGTTTGAGCCGGAATGGCAGTAATGCCAACAGGAATTGTCAATGTTTGTCCAATCTGTAGAGAATCCGAAGAGAGATTATTTGCGTTCTTAATTGCATCAACGGTTGTTCCATTAGTTTGAGCAATACTATATAGTGTATCACCAGCTACTACAGTATGGGATAAAGACTTCGTTTGTGTCTTCTTTCCAGTTGCTTCAGCTGCAGAGGCTTGAGTTGCAGGCAAAGTACCAAGACCTAAGGCAGATAATAGCACTCCACCTGCCATAATCTTAACTGTTTTAACCTTCAATGTAGGAAATATTCTTTTTACAAAATTAACAGCTTTTCTTTCCATATCAGACTCTTCCACTGGGGATGAGAGTCCTAACTCAGTTGAGTACTCGGTTAAATTTTCATCAAGGTATAAGATTACTTCAATTCCGTCTTCTGTTTCGTTTAGTTTATATCGTGAAAAACCTTCCACCTATTTCACCATCCATTGTCTATTTCTATCCATTACTATCCCCAAGTTCTTTATTTTTACAAATTCATATCGTGTATTTGGTGAGGAGGTAAAAGTTGTGAGAGGTTATAAGAACGGAATAGAATGCATTAGAATGTCGAAATGTGCTATTTTAATACATAATGATTCTTAGATAGTTTATATTCAAGGGGGCAGCATGAAGAGGATACGTATTATTTATAGCTTATTAATGATATTTTTTATAACAGCCTTAGGTTTTTCCATTTACTTTTATGAACATGTGCAAACGATTAATCAAGAAATGGAAGAGGTTTATTCTCCAGAAGCATCTTTACCAAAGTATCATTTTGTATTAATAGTGGAGGAGATGGAACATGAGTATTGGCAATTAATTGGTGAAGGAGCAAAGAATGCCGGACAGAAGTATGGTGCAGCAGTGGAGTATATTGGGCCTGAAAGATCAAATACAGAAGAGCAGTTGAAACTCTTTGACAAAGCAATTAAATCAAAAGTGGATGGAATTATCGTCCAAGGCCTTAACGAACATTTTACCGACATGATAAATAAAGCGGAGCGTCAAAAAATTCCAGTTGTAACGATTGATACGGACTCTCCCGAAAGTATGCGGCATGCTTACATTGGATCAGATAATTACATGGCTGGCCAATTAGCAGGGAAAGCGTTAGTTGAAGATACTAATGGCGTGGCGAATGTTGGTATCATCACAGGTAGTTTGGACAATCCGCATCACCTAGAACGTGTAGAGGGATTTAAAGATGTTGTGGAGCAAGTAGAGGGCATAGAAATTGTAGCAGTTGAAGAGTCAAAGATTACAAGGGTGGAGGTAGAAGAAAAGGCGTACAACATATTAACGGAACATGAAAATATTACTGCCTTTTTTGGAACGAGTTCCTACAATGGGATTGGAATTGTGTCTGCAGCTAATTCTTTACAAAAGGAAAATGATATGTATGTCATTACTTTTGATACAATCGATGAAAATATGGAATTATTAAAGAACGGGGAAATTGAAGCAATTGTGGAACAGCATCCTTTTGAAATGGGTTATTTAAGTGTAGAACGAATGGTAGACATTATGAATGGCAAACAGTTTAAAGAAATTACTCATACCAATTCATCCATTATTAATAAATCTAATTTAGATTTTGGTAACGAAACAATGGTGGTTCCTTATGATAAAAATTAGAACAAAATTACTGATTTATTTTACAACCATCTTACTTTTAATTGTAATTTTGTTTGTTGTTCGTGAGCAGAGTAATCAAAGCATTATGGAACTTCATAATGAGAATGATGCGTATTTGTTTCTATTAAATGAAATTGCTAAAAAGACAAATCAAACATTTGAAACGTTACAAATATACGTGTACGAACCGCTACCTGAGAACCTAATTGAATATCAAGAAAGTAAGGAGCAACTCGTAGAACTGCAACATAGGTTTAAGGATATGGAAAAGGAAAGTATAACGAAAAAAAATTATATCAATATCATGACAAGTTTTCTTGAACAAACAGATAAGACAATAGTTGCAGTAGAAAAAAAAGACATTGAGGCTTACTCACTACTTATAAGTGAGGCAAATAATACATCTGCCTATATTCATGAAGAAACACTTAGTTTGATAAACAATGAGCTTAGCAATTACCAATCAATAGCTAAGTTATTAGATAAAAAGATTACTTATATGAAAAAGATGGCGATATCGATTCTAGTTGTGATTATCCTATTAAGTATCTTATTTGCATTATGGTTTTCCAATGGGATAACTAGCACCATTGAAAGACTTACTCTAGCAGCTAAAGAAATATCTGCTAGACGCTATATGGGAGAGGATGTTGTCGTTTCGACAAAGGACGAACTTTGGTTTTTAACAAAGACGTTTAATGAAATGAAGAGGAATATTCTTGAATCAATGAGTGAGATAGAAGAAAAGGCTAAGATGGGACAATTACTGAAGGAAATGGAATTAAAGAGCTTGCAAAATCAAATTAACCCCCATTTCCTTTTTAATACATTAAACACAATATCCAAAACATCTCTCATCGAGGGAGCGGAGAGAACAAGTGATTTAATTTCTTCAATCTCGACGTTACTCCGATATAATATAAGTAGTCTTGATCGTAAAACAATATTGAAAGATGAAGTTAAAATTGTAAAAGAGTATTTTTTTATTCAAAAGACGCGGTTTGGAGATCGAGTTGAGTTTATCGAAAACATTGATCCAAATTGCCTTGCAATTCCAATACCTTGTCTTACGCTTCAACCGATTGTTGAAAACGCATTTATTCATGGAATTGAGGGTATGGCGGAGGGTGCCAAGATTGAATTACATATATATGAAGAAGATAATATGGTGCTCATAGAAGTTAAGGACAATGGGGTAGGAATGGATGAAGAGACACTTCGAAGCTTGATGGATCCAAATGACAGCAATGAAGTAACTACGATAAAGGAAGGTACTGGTCATTCAACTGGAATTGGCATGAAAAATGTAATCAACCGTCTTGCACTATTTCAAAAAGAGAGTGAAGTTGAGGTTGTTTCAAGTATAGGAGAAGGGACCACAGTACGTATTAAATTAGTCAAAACGTAAAGAAGAATAAGTGAGGATTTTTTTATGATAAAGGTCATGTTAGTTGATGATGAACAGATTGAAAGAGATGGTTTGAAAATAATACTTAGTAAAAAGCGGGTAAATTTTGAAATTATTGCTGAGGCGAAAAATGGGAAACAAGCAGTTGATTTAGCTATCTTACATAAACCAGATTTAGTCTTCATGGATATAAAGATGCCTGAGTTTGATGGCTTAGAAGCTATTAGGAGAATCGTTTCTGTTCTTCCGCAAACAAAATTTATTATGGTCTCAGCTTTTGATACATTTGATTATGCTAGAGAAGCAATGAAATTTGGAATTAAAGAGTATTTATTAAAGCCTAGTAAAATGTCTGAAGTTATTGAGGCTTTTGATCGGATGGTCGAAGAAATTGAAAGTGAGAAGCAGAAAGAAAATGAAACAAAACAAATAAATCGACGACTTGAAAGAGCAAGTTCCTTTATTGAAATAGAATTTATTGTTTCCTTCATTATGGATCACGTTCATGAGTTTAATGAGGAAGATTGGGAAGAATGGCTAGATCTTGAGCATAAAAAAGGTTTTGTTGCTGTTTTTACATTTGAATCAGATCAACTGCATACAAGTCGAGAAGAAAAAAGTCACTGGTATCGAGTGTTGAAAGAAACAATTCATGACCAGTATTCCCATTGTCTTGTCGGTCCTTTGACAGGCTTTCAAGTACCTGTTTTGAGGCTATTAACTGACGAGGAATATGAAAATCATAAAATAAGAGAAGAGTTTGCTCGATCGGTTATACATCAAGTACAACATTCGCTTAACGAATGCCACTTATATGTAGGGATTGGTAGTATTATTTCTGATGTTAATCAGTTTTCTATTTCTTATAAAGAAGCAATCGATGCTTTAGAGCTAGCCTATACACAACCTAGTGCAGCCTATATGGTATTTAATGAGCGGATTAAACAAAGGCGCAAAGAATTAATTCCTTTTGAAATTGAGAAGGAACTGGTTGATGCTGTGAAGAAAGGTGATAGCCAAAAGGGTTTACACATGTTTGAACTGTATTTTCAGTCTATTGAACAGACCTCAGACTATCAGGTTAGAACGATCCATAAGGCGATGGAAAACTTCTTTATTGTATTATCGCGTGCCTTAAAAGAGCTAGGATTTGAAGAAGATATAGTAACAGGCTTAGGTCAATTCGGTACAGCAATGCAGATTAAGGAAGCAGCCAAATCACACCTCCTCATGATTATAGAAAGTTTAGCAGAATATCGTTCGAATGGTGTACAAACATTACTACTAAAAGCAAAAGAATACTTAGATAAAAATTATGTTAAATCAATTTCTCTTGAATCAATTGCTGCAGAAATTGGCATTAGTTCTTATTATTTAAGTAAGTTATTCAAAGAGCGGTTTCATCTTACGATTATAGAGTATTTGACAGCTACGAGATTAGAAAAGGCAAGAGAGCTATTGTTATCACGTATGTCGTTAAAAGAAATTGCACTAAGTATAGGTTATAAAGATCCAAATTATTTTAGTAGAGTATTCAAAAAGGAAATCGGAATGAGCCCAAGTGAGTATCGAACCAAATATCAACCGTAAAAACAACGATCATAGTCGTTGTTTTTTTGTTATTAGGCAGGAAATTTTCAGTGATGGGATTGGTTAAGTGATTTGAAAGGTCCAACATAAAAAACAAGATAGTCTAGAAGTTAACAAGATAATGAAGATGAAAGCGAAAACATTAATGCGTTTACATGATAATTTAGATGCATAGAAATCAACTGCTACCTGCTTCTAGGTTTATGAAAACGAAATCATACTGAGAATTAATTCTTTTTTAGGAGGATAGTTGATTTGTTTTGAGGTAGGTGCCTTTTAAAGAAAGTGTAAGGGTTATCAAAATATTAATCCTTTCAAGGAAGAGAGGGGGAAGAAAGAGGAAAGTCTCTTTCAAAAGTATATGAAAAAAAATAGTAATTTTTCGATTGTTTTAATTACATTAGTAGCCACTCTTGGTGGTTTGTTATTTGGTTATGATACAGCGGTAATCTCAGGAGCGGAAGGAGCGCTTCAAGCTTATTTTACTGAGAGTCTCGGACTGAGTTCACTTGTCCATGGGATTACAGTATCAAGTGCTTTAATTGGTTGTATTATTGGTGGTCTTGTATCCGGTTACTTTGCATCGAATATTGGACGAAAATATTCACTTGTTGTAGCAGCGGTCTTGTTTATCGTTTCAGCACTTGGATCAGCATATCCTGAATTTTTATTCTTCACAAAGGGTAATCCTACGATTGAATTGTTGATTACATTTAACATCTATCGAATTATTGGTGGAATAGGCGTTGGTCTTGCTTCAGCTGTTGCACCAATGTATATAGGAGAAATCGCACCACCAAAAATTCGTGGTACATTAGTATCATTAAATCAATTTGCCATTATTTTCGGTATGCTGGTTGTGTATTTTGTTAACTGGGGAATTGCGAATGGCCAAACCATTGAATGGATAAATGATATCGGATGGCGCTATATGTTTCTTTCAGAGGTAATACCAGCAGCTATATTTCTTGCTCTATTATTTACCGTACCTGAAACACCTCGATATCTTATTCAAAAGAATCAGGATGAGAAGGCGATGTCTGTTCTCAATAAGTTGTACGAAAAAGCTGTCGCTAAATCAACTTTATTAGAAATTAAGTCATCCTTTGACGGCAATAAATCAAAATCAAAACTATTCTCATTTGGGAAAACAATTGTTGTAGTCGGAATTCTGTTATCAGTTTTCCAGCAGTTCGTGGGAATTAATGTGGCACTCTACTATGCACCACGTATCTTTGAAAGCATGGGGGCGGCAAAAGATGCTTCTATGTTCCAGACGATAATTATGGGCTTGGTTAATGTTGTATTCACACTTATTGCGATTTTCACTGTTGACAAATTTGGACGTAAACCGCTCTTAATTATTGGTTCAATCGGTATGACAATTGGAATGTTTGGTGTGGCTGGCATGGCTTTCACAAACATAATTGGAATCGGTACATTAATTTTCATTATCATTTATACAGCATCATTTATGATGTCATGGGGACCTGTAGTATGGGTACTTCTTTCAGAAATTTTCCCTAACAAAATTAGAGGTCAAGCCATGGCGATTGCAGTGGCTGCACAATGGGCGGCAAACTACTTTATTTCATCGACTTACCCAGCAATGATGGAGTTTAGTGGTGGATTAACATACTCCTTCTATGGAATAATGAGTCTTCTTTCAGCGGTTTTTGTATGGAAGTTTATTCCCGAAACAAAAGGAAAGTCATTGGAACAATTGGAGAATATGTTAAGTAAATCTAAAGAGGCAGTAAGAGAAGGTACTATTGAAAGCAAAAAAAGAGTAGTGTAGTGTGACAAATAAAGTGGAAGTGAAATAGTCTTATTTTAGAAAAGAAGCCAATCATGTTGTATTGGCTTCTTTTTTAGATCCTAAATTATCGATTTTTGGGACAAGGGACCTGTCCCTATGTCCCATTATAGAAACATCTTTTCTAATTCTAATGGTTCAATATATTCTCCGTCTTTGTATGCGCGCATGTTTCCTCCAGAGATTTCATCGATAAGTACAATTTGTCTGTCATCGCCAGTGCGTCCGAATTCGAATTTAATATCATATAATTCGATTCCTTTTTTAGCTAACTCGTCTTTAACGATACCACTGATTTGTTGTGTAAGTTTTTTTAATACCTGATATTCTTCTTTAGACAGGATACCGAGCATGTCTAAAGCGTCTTCACTGATTGGAGGATCTTCACGACCATCATCTTTTAAGGTTACTTCAACAAAAGCATCGAGAGCTTGGCCTTCTTCAGCATATAATCCGTATCGGCGAAGAAAGCTACCAACAGAACGATATCTGCAGATGACTTCAAGACCGCTTCCGAATACTTCAGCCGGTTTAACTGTCATAGTTGCTTGATCGATATCGGCGTCAATATAGTGAGTTGGAATTTCTCTTTCGTTTAATAACTCGAAAAAGTATTTAGTTAACTTTAATCCAGCACGACCTGCACCTTCAATTGTTAAACCAACCGTATTTGCACCTGGATCAAAAACACCATCAACGCCTGTTACATCGTCTTTAAATTGGAGTAGGTAATTTCCGTCCTGCAATTCATAGACATCTTTTGTTTTACCTGTGTATTTAAGCTTCATGTTAATCCTCCTACGTGAAATTTAATAACATAATAATCATATAGATAAAATAGTGTTTGTACAATAGTAAATACGAAATATTTTAGTGTGAATACACATGAACGTTAAGATTTTGGTGGGTATTGAGGGATTAACGGTAAAGAAGTATAAAATTCATGCGGATTTTAACCGAAAATCCATTCTATTAAACTATTATTCACAGGCATCTATGTTATTTTTATTAAAAAAGTTTAACTGAATTTTCTAAAAAATATTCAGTTTTGGAAGGATATAAAGTATATCAATAGAATATAAGTGGGTATAGGAGGGTGATATGATGAATCAGTTTACTGATGTGTTGGATGAAAAAACATTAGCAAGCTATCCACAACAGCCACATGGTGGCAAATTGGTGAATCGTGTACTTACCGGGAAAGCACAAGAGGAAGCAATGGAAAGAGCAAAGCATTTACCTATGATTATGGTAGATTTGGAGGCCGTCATAACGCTTGAAATGATCGCAACAGGGGTGTTGTCTCCTAATGAAGGTTTTATGGATGAAGAGGATTACAAGTCTGTACTTACGAAAGGCCGCTTGAAAAATGGAGTGGTTTGGCCTGTACCGCTAAGTTTCGCGCCAATTGGTGACCGAAATCAGCAGGTAATTAAAACTTTATCCGTCGGGGATGAGGTCGCTCTTGCGGATGAAACAAGAGAACCCGTCGCGATTCTAAAGTTGAATGATATCTTTCACTATGATCGTGAATTCCGAGCAACCCATCTTTTTGGCACAACTGACCGAAACCACCCTGGAGTTGATTCGATCTATCGTCGAATGGGAGATACCGCTTTGGCCGGCCCCATACAATTGCTTCGAAGAGTCCATTGGGGGCCATTTGAAGATATAAGAATGGAGCCGAAAGAAACTTGGAAGCTTTTTTATGAAAAAAAGAAGTTTAAATCTGTAGGCGGATTTATTACTGGAGCAAATCCTTTACACCGCGGACATGAGTATATTCATAGAAATGCGTTGGAAGAGTTAGAGGGCCTATTTGTTCAGCCACTAGTAGAAATGGCAAAGCGTGAATATACACGACACGAGTTTCGAATGTTGTCTTACCGCAGTGTACTGGATACATATTATCCAAAAGAAAGAACGATTCTTGCACCTTTAAGAGTTACTTATATATTCGCTGGTCCACGTGAAGCGGTTCTCCATGCGTTGATCATGAAAAACTATGGGTGTACCCACGCTTTAATCGGACGGGATCATGCGGGTATTGGTGATTTCTATGAAAAATATGCTAGCCATACGATATTTGATGAATTTACACCAGATGAATTAGGAATCGATATTCGCTTGTTCCATGAAGTGTTTTACTGTACACGATGCAGTACGCAAGCAACTGACCAAACATGTCCACATGATGAACAATATCGTATTAATATCTCCGGGACTGGGATTCGTGAGTTACTGAGGTATGGGGTTTTACCACCGAAAGAAATAGTAAGACCAGAGTCTGCCCGGATTGCGATGCAGGGTGTGCAGCCGAAAGGTGTGGATGAGAACAATATGGCTATCTCACCTGTCGGTAAAACGATAAAGAGTATTTTCCCATATTATTTAACGAGATCAAGAATTGGTGGTCCAAAGCGAAGAAAACCGCTTAAGGTTGAGGAACTTACGATAGAAGATTTAGAAAATGTGATCATGGATGCACGTGAAAATGCCGATAAAATATATAGAGATATTTTCGAAGAGTTCAGTTATGTATCAGACACACTTCGTACCGCTCAGCCGGATTGGGTGGCATTAGCCAGAGAGTCTATCCATAAACAACAAGAAATGGTGGTTGAGTATTTAGAAGAAAAGGTAAATAAAGCATTGGAAAAGGCTTCCGATGAATTTATGTATCAGGATAAGTCCGAGGCAGAACGTGAACTAGAAGTTGCACGAAAAATATTTGATGATATCCCTTCACCACTTCGTTCAGAAAACCTAAAATATAGAGTTTGGAACCCGCTGCCATACAACCGTTACAGAGGTAGTGATGAGTAAGTAGGAAAAAATCACTCACGAATTGTGAGTGATTTTTTTATAGATTTTCTTATAAATAATCTTTTCTTAGTTCTTCTGGAGAACGTGGTGTAATATAGCTTGGTGCTACATCGAATACAGTTTTTGCACCAAATTGCTTTTCTTGGTTTAATCGGTATGCTGCTCTTGCATATGCAACTAATACAGCAGACGTAAATTCAGGATTGCTGTCTAATTTTAGTGAGAATTCATATACCTGTGTAGTATCTTCACTCGTTTTACCACCACGAATGACAAATCCACCATGTGGTGCTTTAGAATGCTCACGGTTTAATTCTTCTTCTGAGATAAAATTCACTTCTGTATCATAATCTGCGAAATAGTTTGGCATTGTTTTAATTTCATTTTCGATAGCTGCTTTGTCTGCACCTTCCTCAGCAACGATGTAGCAGACGCGGCGATGCTTTTCAGCAGTTGTTAGTTCTGGATTTGAACCACTGCGCACTTTTTCCATTGCATCTTCAGATGGAATAGTATATTGTACACCGTTTTTAACACCATCTACTCGTCTTATTGCATCAGAGTGTCCTTGGCTAAGGCCTTTACCCCAGAATGTATAATTTTCACCATTAGGTAAAATCGCATCCGCCATAACACGATTAATGGAGAATAAACCTGGATCCCAACCTACTGAAATAATAGCAGTCGTATTTTTTGCAGCTTCGTTTACAGCTGCATAGAATTCAGGGATTTTTGCATGTGTATCAAAACTATCTACAGTATTGAACATGCTAGCAATTTGCGGAGTTTGTTCAGGTAGGTCTGTAGCAGAACCTCCACAAAGTAACATAACATCAATTTTACCTTGATAATCACTTGCATTTGAAATGTGTTCAGCTTTTACATTTGGCTCATCAAGAACGAGGGCTTCTGGATCTCTTCTCGTAAAAACTGCTACTAATTCCATATCAGGAGATTGTTTAATAGCTTTAACTGCGCCTTTTCCAAGATTACCGTAACCTACGATACCTAGTCTAATTTTGTTGCTCATATACATTTCTCCTTTACTTCAAATACTATCAAAAAAATTATGTCAAGTTTAAATTGCCCAGTTAGCTTCTATGTAAACCTATTTTGGGTCTTTCGATTTCCAAACTTTTTTGATAATACTTATAATAATAGAATAAGTCCTCACTGCCAATAATTTTCTTCGATATTCGAAAAGTTTTTTTAACAGCTCATTGGAATTTGGACATAAAGGACCCACAAACTAAAAAGTTATATTTATATTTTAAACGTAGTAAGATTCATACAGGAGAGGTAGTTATAAATAGATTTATGGTATAAGTAGTTCAATCATTTATATAATGTGAAAATAGCTAAGGTAAAGTCCCTGAATGTTAAATACACTAGAATTAGAAGGAGTGATTGACATGAAAGTTATTGTAATCGGAACAGGAATAGTAGGTGCAAGTGCAGCGTATCACATGGCCAAAAATAATCTAGATGTCATCATGATTGATAAAAAACAAGAAGGAAAGGCAACTTCAGCTGGAGCGGGTATTGTTTGTCCCTGGATCAAAGAGATTGAAAATGAAACTTGGTATAACCTTGCTAAGGAAAGTTTTGTTTTCTATCAAGATATAATTTCTACTTTGCAAAATGAGGGCGAAGATGAAGTTGGTTATAAAAATGTTGGTGCATTATGTGTCTCGTCAGATCCTGTTAAATTGGATGAAATTGAAAAGAGAGTGAAAACCAAACGGAAGGATGCACCTGAAATAGGTGATATTCTGCGTCTGAATGGTGAGCAGGCACGAGAACTCTTTCCACCACTTAACAAAAACTTGGAAGGTTTGTATGTATCTGGAGGGGCAAGAGTAGATGGCGCTTTGCTGCGTGATGCGTTAAAACGGGCTGCACTTCGTCACGGTGCCAAGTTTGTCGAAGGCGATGCAGAACTAGTTCATGAGAATAATAGAAAAGTAATGGGTGTTACGGTAGGAGATAAAACGTTTTTTGCTGATAAAGTCCTCATCACCACTGGTGCATGGGCTCCTGAGTTATTGCAGCCGTTTGGTATCCAATTGAACGTCAATCCACAGCGAGGTCAGATTGCTCATATAAAATTACCAGGAATAAATAGTTCTGATTGGCCGATTATTATTCCACAGTCAACCCACTATTTGGTTCCATTTGATGATGGTAAAGTGGTTGCAGGTGCGACTAGAGAAACTGGGTCAGGATTTGACTATCGATTGACAGCCGGTGGAGTGAATGAGGTTTTGACTGAAGCCCTAGAGGTTGCCCCAGGTTTAGAAGATGGTACTTTAGAAGAGATTCGTATCGGATTTCGTCCAATGGGCCCAGATTTATTACCGATCCTAGGTACAGTTGATACACTTGAAGGCGTTTTGCTTGCTACTGGATTAGGGGCATCTGGACTTACAATGGGCCCATATATTGGTAGTTTAGCGGCTTCAATGATTCAAAATAAAGAGATTGAATTAGACCTTACAGCATGTCACCCTGATCGTGCGATTGAGATGAAAAAGTATGTATAATATCAAGTCGTGTTAAGAAAAACTAGGCTTTCTTCTACTTGTGTATGTACGATTTAGAGGAATAAAATGTTCAATTAAAAACAATAGAGGGAAAACTCCTTTATTGTTTTTTTAGTTATGCAAAACTTCTAATGTATTTCCTGGGGTAAAGAATCAGACAGCATAGAGAAGGTATGGTATCCTAGAACAGATATCTCTGAAGAATAAGGAGTGTTCACGTTTTGACGCAACAGGATTTCACGCAAGGCTCAATCCGCAAACAACTAATTACCTTTGCTGGACCAATAATGTTAACCAATCTACTTCAGGTTTCTTACCAATTTATCGATAGTTTGTGGGTAGGAAATTTACTAGGTGCAAATGCACTCGGGGCAATTACAATTTCTTCTACAATTGTTATCACGGTATTGGCTTTTATTATTGGAATTAACAACGCCACATTGACAATCCTCTCTCAACAAAAAGGAATGAATGACGAGCAAGGATTAAAAAAATATGTGAATGCTTTTGTTGTTATATTATCAACGCTTTCGATTGTAGTTGGTTTATTTGGTTACCTTTTTTCAGAATCTTTATTACTATTTTTGAATACACCTATGGAAATGCTCAATGAGGCAAAGGCATACTTAGAAATAAATTTTATTGGTATTTTGTTTATTATGGGATATAACTTTATTGGCACTGTACTTAGGGCACTGGGGGATAGTAAGACTCCGTTGCGTTTTGTGCTCATAGCAGTTGTGTTGAATGCCGTTTTGGATCCATTATTCATTTTCTATTTTGATTGGGGAATCCACGGTGCTGCATGGGCAACTGTGTTAGCGCAAGGGATCTCATTTTTGTTGGCATTAGCGTATACTTTTCGAGGCAAGTTTGTTCCATATTCGATACCCTATTTACCAAGTAAAGAGGATATTTGGTTAATTTTAAAATTAGGAATTCCTGCTGGCTTACAGATGATGGTGATTTTCGCAGGTGTTACGGCCATTCTATCTGTAGTAAATTCATTCGATGGTGCGGTTGTAGCAGGATTTGGCGCCTCACAACGAATTGATAGTTTAATAACTATTCCGGCGATGGCATTAGGCACAGCGGTGAATAGTATGGCTGGTCAAAATATTGGGGCCAACCAATGGGAGCGGGTTCATCAAATTGCAGTGTACGGAACGATTTTCAATGTAATCATTATGGTGTTAATTGCTTTGATTGTCTTCATGTTTGCAGAAGGTTTTACAGAGTTGTTTCTTCAGGAAAAAGAAGCAGTGACTTTTGGAACGGATTATTTAAAAATGGTCGCTTTCTTTTATCCATTCATTGGCATTAACTTTATTTTGAATGGTGTCGTAAGAGGAGCGGGTGCCATGTATCAAGTACTAATACTAAACATTCTATCCTTCTGGCTTCTCCGATATCCACTTACTTATTTCTGCTCGAGTTTAATTGGGCAGAACGGAATTGCACTAGGGATTGGAATTAGTTTTATCATTAGCAGCCTTTTTTCATTTTCCTATTTTAAATGGGGTGGATGGAAAAAGAAGGAGCTATTCAGTTCGAGTACTGTATTAAAGAATAATGATTGATTAACAATGCTCTTGGGTTATTTCAGGGCATTGTTTTTTTATTCATGGATAAGTTTGTTCGTTTCAATTTAGCAAATTGGACAACTTTATGTCGAAATTCATGGTTATTTTGCGCCTATTTTTAACATATGAATAACTTGAAAGGGCGAAAGTTTAATCAGTTTTCATATACCTTTATCCTTTTGAAGGGGGTGAAAAGCATGTGGGTCATTCCTGAGTATGAAGTGATTAATACAGCCGCTGAGGTGACAATGTATTCCTACATCCGTGAGTAATACTACTAAACTTGCCTTACATGCTTTATTATGTCTGTTTGAAAGGATGGAGTAAAATTCGAGTCAGGGTCTTAGGAGTAGCAGCGGGAGGAGGCTTTCCACAATGGAATTGCGCATGTCCCAACTGTAGCGGTGTTCGCGACGGGGATATTAAGTTAAAACCGATGTTACAGTCCTCCCTTGCGATAAGTGCAAATGATAGAGACTGGTATCTCATCAATGCTGGTCCGGATGTTAGTAGACAGATTGAAACCTTTTCTGACCTTCATGCAGGACCTGGTATTAGGGAAACACCACTTGCTGGTGTGATTTTAACCGATGCAGAGCTTGATCACTCAATCGGTTTATTGTCGTTACGAGAAGGCTCCCATTTAACGATATTTGGGACGGAAACGGTAAGGAAATGTTTACACACAGCCTTTCCTGTGTTTCCAATGCTAAAAAATTATTGTTCTTGGGAATGGCAGTCACTTAATCCTGAATGTAAGGAACGAATTGGGGATACAAGTGAGGGGTCACTTCTGATTGAGACGATTCCTGTTTCAAGAAAACCACCTCTTTATGCTAAATCAAATAATGAGAGTTCCGAAGAAATATGGGAGGTTGGTCTACTTTTACAAAATGAACGGTCTGGAAAATGTGTGGCTTATTTTCCGACTTTAGATACGATGACTCCGGAAATTGAGTCTGCTTTACATAAAGCAGATATTTTGTTAGTGGATGGAACATTTTGGTCTGAAGATGAATTGGTTGCATTGGGTGCGACGAAACGGAATGCAAGGGATATGGGGCATCTCCCAATTAGTGGTACGTCAGGAATCATTGAGAGTTTAACATCTTTTTCAGCAGAACGAAAAATATTAATCCACATTAACAATAGCAATCCTATTTTGAAAAAAGGCTCCGAGGAAGCAAATTTGTTGGAGCAACAAGGCATTGAGATTGCCTATGAAGGTATGGAATTGGAGGTTTGAATATGCCACAACAAGGAGGGTTAGCAAGGGTGTCTCAAGAGGATGGAAAGCCATGGTCTCGAGAGGATTTTAAAGAACGATTAATCGATGTCGGGCGTTCTTCCTATCATGATAAACACCCCTTTCATGTGGCGATGCACGAAGGTACCCTAAGTCGAGAGCAAATCCGAGGTTGGGTAGCCAATCGCTATTATTATCAAAAATCTGTTCCGATTAAGGATGCGGTTATTTTATCAAAGCTTCCAACTAGGGAGTTTAGACGTGAATGGATACAGCGGATTATTGACCATGATGGAAATCATAAACAAGAGGGCGGCATTGAAGCTTGGTTAAGGCTAGGGGAAGTGGTGGGACTTTCCCGAGAAGAGGTTTTAAGTGAAGAACATGTGGTACCTGCTGTTCGTTTTTCTGTGGACGCTTATGTGAATTTTGCGAAAGAAAAGCCATGGTTAGAAGCAGTTGCTTCTTCATTAACAGAACTATTTTCACCCATTCTTATTTCAGAGCGGATTAAAATCCTTGAACGATTGTATCCGTGGATTGACCGGTCCGGACTTGGGTATTTCCGAAATCGCTTAACACAAGCACCTCGAGATACAGAATTTGCTCTGAATGTAGTACTGGATTATTGCAAGACATTAAAAGAACAGCAGCTTGCGGTTGAGGCCTTACAATTTAAGTGTGATGTACTTTGGGCACAGCTTGATGCGATTGAAAAAGCTTTTCCAGATTAAGTTTTAAGGAGAAGGTGGTGGGGAAATTTTGACTACTAGTTTTCCAAAACTGGCACAAAAGGGGCGACTCAAGTTTGATAAGGTAAGAGAAAAACATCTTCTTTTGTTACCTGAAAAGGTTGTGGTTCTGAACGAAACTGCCGCGTCAATTCTTGCTCTATGTGACGGAAATGAATCAGTTCACACCATCACCGAAAAAATGAGAAGTTCCCTAAAGTCTGAGAATTTGCCTGATTTCGAAGTCATGCAGGCGGATATCACAAAATTTATCTTACAAATGGTGAACGAAGGATGGGTGGTGATGCAAGATTCTAGAATCAAAGAATTATAGAGTACAGCCACCCTTTTCGCTGCTTGCAGAATTAACACATCGTTGTCCCTTGCATTGTCCATATTGTTCAAACCCAATCGAAATGACACGAAAGGAAATGGAAATATCAACAAAGGATTGGAAGCGGGTATTATCAGAAGCTGCCAATCTTGGAGTTGTTGAGATTCATTTTTCAGGAGGAGAGCCGCTTTTAAAAAATGATTTAGAAGAACTGATTCACCATGCGAACTCTTTAGAAATGTACACGAATCTGATAACAAGTGGGATTGGTTTAACTGAGGAAAAGGCAAAGCGGTTTAAGGAAGCCGGGTTGGCCAATGTCCAAATTAGTTTTCAAGCCGGAGAAGAAAAGCTTTCGGATAAGATTGGCAGATTTAAGGCGTTTGAAAAGAAACGGAAGGCTGTTGAAGCAGTCAAGAGGACGGGAATGCATTTATCATTAAATGTCGTGTTGCATCGTTTGAACATCGATACATTAGATGAAATTATTACGTTTGCTCATGAAATGGGCGCGGAACGGCTGGAATTAGCAAATACTCAGTTTTATAATTGGGCTTTACTCAATAGGGATCAGCTCATGCCAAGTCGAGAGCAGATTGAGCGAGCGAGTGAAGTTTTTGAAGCAGCAAGAGCACACTTGGGGAGAGAAATGGAAATTATCTGGGTTATACCTGATTATTATGAATCAACTCCCAAGCCATGCATGGGCGGTTGGGGAGCGGTCGCTCTAACTGTGGCCCCCAACGGAGACGTGTTACCATGCCCAACGGCTGGGATGATAGAAGAAATTTCTTTTGAAAATGTTCGTGAGCGGTCATTGCAGCAAATTTGGTATGAATCGGATTCATTTAATCGATTTCGAGGGGATGAGTGGCTACCAGAAACTTGTCGTTCATGTGATTTGGTACAGCAAGATGGTGGTGGATGTCGATGTCAGGCCTATGCCTTGACTGGAGACGCTCAAGCAACAGACCCAGTGTGTCACCTGGCACCTGATCATCATATCGTTAAAAAAGCAGTACAGGAAGCAAATAGTTCGCAAGTTGGCGAAACATCACCGTTGATTTACCGTAAAATAACAACACCAAAAATAAAAATATGAAATAGATGCTAGGGGCGATTTGTAAGAAAAAATTGCCTTTGGCATCTATTTTTGTTGTGGAAGTAGGTACTGTGGTTTTGAAGAAGTTTGTCTATTATGGTGATGAAGGACCGGGTGAAGTCTGGAGCTTGGCGTAAAGTCCTTCATCGAGGTGATGAAGGACCGGGTGAAGTCTGGAGTTGGTGTAAAGTGCTTCATAGGGGTGATGAAGGACCGGGTGAAGTCTGGGCGTCGGTGTAAAGTCCTTCATCGAGGTGGTGAAGGACTGAGTGTAGTCTGGGCGTCGGTGTAAAGTCCTTCATCGAGGTGGTGAAGGACCGAGTGTAGTCTGGATCTTGGTGTAAAGTCCTTCATCGAAGCTATGAAGGGGAAAGCGAGAGTAACCTCGTCGCCGAATCCTCTTCATCGAAGCTATGAAGGGGAAAAGGAGACCAATCCCGTCGCCGAATCCTCTTCATCGAAGCTATGAA
>NZ_JBPFDQ010000038.1:0-18315 GCF_059415045.1 Ferdinandcohnia sp. SAFN-114
ATCAAATTAATGAAAAAGTGTTAAATTTAATATGGATAGGTGTTTTATATATGTCTCATTTGGCTAGGTCAGTTCACATACCTTTGTTTGTTTATTTATAAAACTTCTGTAATACCAGCCATAATATATGCCGCACATGGTACCGCAATCGCATTTCCAATTGCCTTATATCTTGCATAATCACTTATAACCTCATCCTCATATCCTAGAGCTGTCCATCCCTCTGGTAATCCCATCAAACGTTCACATTCCAATGGAGTAAGTTGACGAATAAACCCTTCTTTTTCTTCTCCTTCGTACCAAAATGAAAAATAGTTTACGGAACCTGCGAGCAAAGTGGGAAAAGGGTCATTTGTCCGTCCAAAACTTGCATGGAAGCCTGTTTTATTTTTGTCTTTTGCGGTGCTTCGCATACGTCTTTCTTGAAAGGGTCGGACAACGGGTATTTTCCCCCTTGTTTTTGGAGCAAATATTCGACCAGTGCTGGTGGAGGACAGCCTGTCCTCTTCGCAAGACGTAAGAACCGATTGCAGATGGCGGGTTTTAAATAATATTTCTCTGGCACGTGTTCCTCCAAAATCTGCCACGAGGAAGATACGTCTTCTTCTTTGAGCGAGCGTGGGCTTTCCCCAATATCGGGCATCCAACACGCGCCAGCACAACTCAACATCCTTCCCTCGGACCATTCCGGCATTTGCCCAGACTCCAGAAGCAGGCATTGGAATATCGGTTTTTGTGAACGACTCCAGTACGGCTTTAAAATCCAGCCTGTTATTTGATGAAAAAGCTCCCATGACGTTTTCCCAAACAGCGATAACTGGATATGTTCCATTCGTTGCACACCTCATTTCCTCAATAATTCGTATAGCGTGATAAAACAAACTAGATTGACTTCCTGTAAGACCTTCTCGATTTCCGATATTGGATAAGTTCTGACAGGGTGAACCAAAGGTAATGATATGAACAGGTGGAATTTCTCTACCATCTATCTTTGTAATATCTCAGAGATGGAGCATGTTAGGGAAATGCCGTTTTGTAATAGAAATAGGTGCTTTCTCTACTTCACTTGCCCATATAGGAATAATTCCATAACGAGATGCAGCTAATGGAAAAACACCGATACCATCAAATAAACTTCCTAAAGTTAGTTCAATCATGTTTCACCTTCTATTCTCCATTTGCATGCATAAAAAAAGACACTCATTTTAATTGAACGTCTAAATACAATAGGTTTTATTAAGTTAAAAATTATTATTATATTTTATTTATAAAAATTTCAAACATGGTGATACTCTTAAAGTTAATCTACATAAGAACCTTTTAAAAAATAAATAGCTAACATCAATTTTTTCATGAATTACTAATGTTAAAAACTTATTATACAAAACAGAAACTCACAAATAGATATTTTAACACTAATATTGTGATCTTCATCAAAATAAACAAGATAACGATAGATTCCCTTTTGAACATCTATCCAATTCAAATAGATGCTTGATTCACCATTTTGAAAATTCAATCCCGATTCGATGCGATTAAAAACCCTTGATCCTACTTCTGGCATAATATCTACAGACGGAATCATGTTAAAGCTTTCTATTTGTTTTGCATTTAAATTAAATTTCCAATCATACCACAAAGTAGTTACTCCATCGACATCAACATAATCAAACTCAAACCCTGCATGACCTTTAGCTAATTTAATAATAATATTTTGAAATTTATCTTTATCAAACGAATAATAAATTTCCTGTTCTACTGTATTAATTTGTGAATCCAATAACTCTTTTAATTTTCTATCTCGTTTTAATGCTTTATCTATTTTCTCATTGAAAAATCTTGGGTCTAACTTTCTTCTGAATACATTAATATAGGATGCTACATAAGATTCATCAAAAGAAAATCCATTATTACATGGTTCGCAAGCCGATATTGTAGGCAAATTATCTGGATAAGGTTCAATCATGAATGCTTTCGATGGAACATGATCTCTTGTTTCAGCAACATCTCCGCAATAAATACAATAATTTTCATCATTTTTATTCCATTCTGTAAACTTTCCTACTCTTCTATCCCCACCCAAACGTTTAAATTGTTGCATATTTTTCATCTCCCATGTTTTACTAATCTTAAGCATACTACCTTAACAATATCTCATGCTCTTTTTCGTTTCCTTTGACTAGATTCAGCAATATCTGTTGATTTTAATCGTTTTAATTATCGTCAAAATAGTATCGAACAAATGTTTTAACTTCAAATACTCTTGGGGAGTAGCCGTCGATAAAGCTATATCAATTAACTCATCTTTCTGAATACAGGAGTTTTTGAATCAGGTGGAATAACAGGTGGATTAACTTTTATACTAAGTGGCATAGAAAAATCTACACCTGTTAGAATAGCTTCACCTTCACCTAAAACTGGTAAAAAGTCTAGTATTGCAGCATTAGCGGATGAACACGCTTGTCTTACTGCTTCTTTGTCGTTGTAATTTATTAATCTATGAACTAAAAATGTTCCCATTTGACTTAAAGTTCCTAAAGGTATATCCCTTGGCATTTGTGTAGCTAGGCAGAGAAATAAGCCATATTTCCGACTCTCTTTTGCAATTTGATCAAATGCAGAGAGATTCTTAGTATCAAAATAGTCATCAACAATACTATTATTAAGAAATTGATGTGCTTCATCAATAAATAAAACAATAGGATCTTCCTTAAAAACCTTATCTCTAGCTTTGTTAAGTAAATATTTTCCTATTGCATTTGCTACAATTTCTCTAGCCTGAAATTCAAATCCAATATTTTCAAACCCTATTCTTAACAAAGTACTATCACTTGAAATAAATGAATTGATTCTATCAGTTAAGCTATCAGATGTTAATGAGTTATCAAAATTGAATATAGAATTAAATAAATCTGTCTTCATTAAGTTACCAATTCTAGTAATCATACTTAAACAATATCCAAAATCCTGTTCATTAATACGACCAAACAATTCCTTATTTTCCCAATCATTAGCCCAAATACATTCTTCACGAATTTGATGTTCTAATTTACTTATATCAAAATCAAGATATCCTGTTTCAATTTCTTTATATTTTAAATACACAAACCTCTCGAAATTCTTTATGTTTTTTCCACTTTTTATTAATAGGTCAGTATTAACAAATTCCTTTATATAATCATTATACTGATCTTCTTGATTTTCTTTATAAACTCTAACACATTTTAATGATCGTATTGCTTCTAATAATTTAGGTGCTTGAGTTTTTTCAGAAGGTTTAATCAAAAAAAATAAATCCTCAATAGTGAGATTTTTATATGAAAAATGTATGTCTTCCCCTAATATTAATGATTCAACAGTATCCAACTCAGATAAAGTAGAGTACTCACCAGTAGGATCTAATAATATTGCTTTCGTTCTGTTTTTAGAAATACCTTCAAGTAATTTAGATATAGTCCAACTTTTACCTCCACCAGTTGTTCCAACAACGGCACAGTGTCTACTAAACACTGATTGTTGAGAGACAACTACTTTCGTATCTTTATTGGAAGTCAGGCGTCCTAAATCTAAAAATAAAGTTTTATCAGATTTTTCTTTTTCTCCAAATCTCAAAACATATTTTTGAATGAATGAACTTGAACATACATAAACTTTTGAACCTATGCTCGGAAATGTATTGAAGGAATTATTAGCTTTATTACTTTCAAAGTAATCGAAAGACAATAATATTTCTATTTTTGCAGTTGGATGAAGATCTGAACTTCTAAAAGATTTATCACTAAGTGCTAATCGTTCTTTTTCCGGTAAATCAATTTCAGAGATTTTCCCAATAAAACCATGATTTTCTCCTTCTATTGTTACAAAGTTACCAACTAATCCCCCATTAAATTCTTCACCAGAAAAGAATGTTTTGCTCAATAAAGTTGAAGAAGGAAAATGTACTTTTACATATTGGGGATTTACATGATTAATATATCCAAGAAAATATTTGTTATCAAACGGATTACTATTAGTCAATTCCAATTCTCCTTTCTTCCGAGAGGTCATAAACATCAGATAATGGATAGTATTTTACAAAACTCTCAAATGTTTCATTAATTAAATTAATGTTTCCTGACTTTTCAGCTTTTTCTTTGAAGAATTTATACTGATCTTTTTCTTCATGAACATCAGGTGAGACAATAAGCATTGTAATACTTAAATTCACATTCAAAGCTTCTTTAATCATTGCTGTAATGTGGGCATCACCAAAACTAAATCCTATTATGATTAGTAGGGTATTCTTGCTTCTCGTTTCCTGTTGAAACCTTGACATCATTTCAAAAAAAGGTTGTCTATAGGAAGACTCATACTTAGTTGAACTAGGATAAATCATTAATGGTTTTTTAGTGTTATTTGTTTTGAATATCTTTCCATTACTCTCTTCCCAATCAATTGAGCCATGTGGCTTGTATAAATGAATAACATTAGAAACAAAATTTTCTTCAGATAATAATTTATGACTTGCACGTGAAACGATGTCATAATCAAAATATGCTCCATTAAACTGTCTTGGTGAACTAAATGAAAAACCATCTATAATAATATACCCCCTGTCGGAAGCGGCTTGTTCAAAAAGGGTGTCATAATTTAAAGTGAAAATTTTAGTTCTAGAATACTTTGTTTTTCGAGAGGTAAGTTTTTTTATAAATTCATGATGCGGTGCATTTTCAGGAATAATAATATGACAATTATTACGAATAATACTTTTTATTTCATTAATTGTAGAAGTAATTTTATTATCAGACGTAGAAATTTTGGGTAATCGGAAAATAGTGTAGAAAGAGGGTTAAAAATAACCCTCCTCCATTGCTTTAGTTAGTGTGGAAAAGTCAGCACCATAGATTTCTTCATAGACCCATTCATAGCCTATTTGACCCCAATTTGGGAATTGATCAGGTAACAATTTTCCGAAAGTAGCTTCAACTTCTTTGAATTTCTTTTTCTTTTTTACTTTACGATAACCTTGTGTAAACAATATTTTTGCTCTAAGAGCTTCAAAAGAATAACCACGGCCAATATGGTTCATTGTCTTAATCAAACGATTCAAGGACTCCGTATAGGCGTTTGTAATGGGAGAATTGAAATAGTTGAATATCTCTTCTTCCCAATTATTCATAGACTTAATCAGGTCTTCAAAATAAGTCATTAACTCTTTAGGAACATTTGAAAGCCAGTTTTGGTACAGTTTGTAGCCTTCCTTAATTGATTTAGCTTCATAAATGTCAAAGAACTGCTCTTTAAGTTCGTATGCTTGACCAAGTAAAGGGAACTTATCAGTCCATACTTGCAACTTTATTTGATCATCGAAATCATTTAAATCATCTCGTCTTGTAAGAAGAACATAACGATCTCTCATAAGTTGTCTGCGTTCTTTGGCTGACACATTTTGACGGTTAGCTTTTCGTATTTTTTCTAACGCTTCATTGGCTAATTTAACAACATGGAACTTATCAATTACGATTTTTGCATGTGGTATCACCGTATTAACAGCACTTTTATATGGATTCCACATATCCATTGCTACGAGTTCAATTTTATCAATATCTTGGAGATTTGAAAGGTGACTGATAACCGTATCTTTATTACGTTTTCGTAAAATGTCAATTACAGACTTGTTTTCAACGTCTGTGATGACACAACGATAGTTTTTGAGTAAATGGACTTCATCTATACCAAGCCATTTAGCTACATAATCATTAAAGATATTTCGTACAGTTTTTTCGTCAACGCCTATTTCGTCTGCAACACTGGTAAATGTCTTTTCAAGACTGGTTTCTTGAATCCAAATTAAAAGTCTATTAGTAACAGAACGTTTGACATCCATATCTGGTAAATCTTCAAAAAATGTTTCATTGCATTCACGGCACTTATAACGCTGCCGTTTGATAATTAACCCTACACGTTTAGTGTGCATCGGTAGATCAAAGAATAGTTGTTCCTTTTTACCATGTTTGTACAGGTTAGGAATTGCCCCACATTTAGGACAATGTGATGGAGATGGAGTAGTAGACTCTACTAGGAATCTATAATCATATTCACTCTCCTTCATATCGAGAATCTTTAAGTTTGGTAGATTAATTATATTTGTTAACATTTTACTTTCCTTTCAGGACACTTCATTTTTACCAATATGAATAGAAAGAAATTCAAAAAGAGCTGCCGAAACAGCCCTTTGATTTCATATCTTTGGTCAACTAGGTGGAAGGGAATCAAACATTTTAAAAAAGGATACCATTATTATTTATATTATTTGGTATTGGTTCTATTTAATATTTGCCATATAACTAGCTGCTACTTTATTTAGAAAGTAAGTGTAACCCACTTGCCATTGCTCAAGCATATTTCTATGAAAGTCGTCAACGATGAAAAACTCAGTCTGATTTAGAAAGTCTTGCGGCGTTGATGGATGACCTTTTTTTTCTAAAAAGGATAAATGTTCTTTTACACGATCCAAAACTTTTGAATCATTTGGAGAGAAACCTTCTTGTAAGAAATGAATCATATCTTCATTAAATGACTGTGCTTCCATGGCAGAGTCGTTCATCGATTCTACATCAATTGTCTGATTTAAGTCAAAATCATATTCTTCTTTCAAATGTTCGTTTTGGTCTTTTAAGGCTTCTTGCCATTCGTCTTCAGTTTCAAAACCTTTAAACATGGTTTCCATATCTATATCGACTCCTTCTTTGGTATTTTTAATAGAGGAATTGATCGTCCTGATTAGTCCTTTAAATCGATCAATTTTTTGTTCTAGTAAATATTTTTGTTGAATCAACGTATTTTCCCTGTTGATTTCACCATCTAATAATTGTTTTATTTCCTTGAGAGGAAAATCCAACTCTTTATAAAAAAGTATTTGCTGTAATCGTTCTAAATCTTTTTTTCCATATAGGCGATATCCGGCTTCTGTCGTCTGCTCCGGAATCAAAAGACCTATTTTGTGGTAATGGTGTAATGTCTTTACTGTGGTATGAGCTAGTTTTGCAACTTCATGAACGGTATACATTTCTTCTCCTCCTTTCAATGCTCTTTATACTAAAGTATCCTCTAAGGTAAGAGTCAACACATTTATTTCACTATTTTCTTTGAACATCATACGTGAATTTACAAAAGAAAACAGCCATAACAAGACATGAAACAATCAGTAAATAGTAGTTAATTGCGGGAGAATGGTTGAAAGTAGATTGTGATGCTCTAACTACCCAGTCAACTGGATTTACTTTTGAGAGGATACTTATATACTTTGGTAATAAATTGCTTGGCATAAAGGCAGAAGACAAAAAAATCAATGGGAAAGAGAAAAACTGCATGACAGTGATCATCGTTGAGTGCTTTTTGGTTAGAACGGCAATTCCAATTGAAATAGATCCGATTAGACACGAAAATAATGCTGGTGTAGCAAGAAAAAGAATTGGTGAAACGATTCCCATTGGAAGTCTGAATCCCATAAAATAGCCAATAATCACTAGCAAAGTGGATTGGATCAATTGAAAAGTGAAAATGTAGACTAAATCACCAATGATGAAAATTAAGTTATTCTTCGGGGCGATTAAATATCGGTTAAATATTCCTTCTCTCATATCATCTAAAGTACTCATTCCTAAATATATTCCGCCAAATAAAGCATTCATGATCAGAATTCCCGGTAAAATATACGATACATAATTGGATTCTTCAAATCCACTAACGGAAGATATGCTTGAAAATATCGTTCCAAACAGCACTAGGAAAATCAATGGTTGGAACATTGAAATGATAATTGCTATTGGATTTTTAATTAGCGGTGTTAGCCTCTTTTTTGATAATAACAAAACGAATGTTATGTTATTCATTGTTCTGCTCCTTTCTCATTAAAGTTTATTAAATAAACGTCATTTAACGTTGCCTGTTTCAGTTCACTAAATTCAATTTCGACATTACTTTGAATTAAGTATCTCAATAATTCAGATAATATTTGTTGTCCATGACTCGTTATAATTGTTAATGCTGTTGGTTTTATTTCGTGGCTAACGACCTCTTTTAGGTCAGAAATATATTCTTCGATTTTATAAATGCTGGCCAAATCTAATTTGTGATAGTGGATTTCAATTTGATCAGCCGCAAGTTTATTGATCAATTCTTTTGGCGTCCCAATATCAAGTATCTTTCCATTGTTGATCAATGCAATTTCAGTTGCTAGGTGATGAATTTCCTCTAAATAGTGTGTTGTTACAAAAATTGTCGTTCCTTCATCTTGAGAAATTTTTGTAATTATTTTCCAAAAGGTAATTCTTGACTCTGGGTCTAATCCAGCTGTAGGTTCATCCAGTAAAAGAACTTCAGGTTTATGAAGCAAACTTATTGCAATATCCAATTTTCTTTTCATTCCACCTGAGTAAGTACCAACCAAATCGTTGGATACTTGGAACAAATCAAATTCCTTTAACAGGTGTTCTCCTCGTTCCATTATTTTTGAAGTTCTGATGCCATACATTTTTCCTGCAATCAATATGTTTTCCCAAGCTGTTCCAGTCGAAAATACAGTTGTTTGTTGGAATGTGACTCCAACTTTTTTTCGAACCTCATTCACCTTTGAAACAACGTCTAAATCCGAAATTTTGACAGTACCCTCATTTGGCAAGGATAAAGTAGCTAATATACTCGTCAAAGTAGATTTTCCTGCACCATTTGGACCAATTAGTCCGAAGATAGAACCTTTTTTCACTTTAAGAGACACATTATTTAAGGCTGCCTTTTTGCCAAATGTTTTGCTAACAGCGTTTAAAACTATTTCAAAATGGTCATACATATTGTTCCCTCCTTCATTTATTACAAAAGGAACTATAAACTATCCTCTTAGAGGAGAGTCAACCATCAAGTATTCTTTTTATAAAAGTCGAATTGGAATGAACTTAACGGAGTTGTAGAAAGGAAAACTGAATTTCTCGCCCAGCGTAAAAACGCCCAAGTGAAAACTTGGACGTGGTTCTTTAAATTTGTAAATATTATTAATACAATTATGATTCGATAGTTAAAAGGTTCAAAACGAAAACTACATTAAAGGTTAATCAGTTTGATGGATACAGAAAAAGATATTACATACAATTTATGATTTTACACACTATTATCCGATTTACAGTGCTATGAACATTAATTTATTTAATAGGGTTTTTCAACACTATAATCCGAATACCCAAAATTTTTTGGTATAAATCGGCATGTGAAATAAAATCCTCTAAATTAGTATTTTCCTCGGACACATCTAAAAAGTTTATTTGATAAGCAAATTCTTTTATCTTCTGATAAGAAAGCGCTTCTTTCACTTCATTCCATAATCCAGTCATTAATTTGCCTTGATTAGTTTTACCAATATTATATGAGCTACCTGCACCTGTCAAAACAACTATATTTTCATATTGTTTAGCTAAAATATTTTGATAAGTATTACGCATTAATCTATTTGCGCAGTCTTCATTGCTTTCGTTCTCTTCTTTATCTTCTTCAGATAATATCTTACCATCTACATATACACCTTTTTCATCATAAGCGATTGTATTTACATTGGAAAAAAAGATTTTTTTCAATATTGTTCCTCCTAGAAGACTAATAGTCTATAGTAATTATATCACTCTTACAATAGGAGTACTAAATATTCCCATCAACATATCACATAGTCATAATTTATATATGAAACATTTTAATCTTAAACTTTTTATATTATAAGTGGTATTGTAAACGAATTTTTAACCATTCTATTCTAGGTTAACAAATAATTTCGTTATATTTAATAACCAAGTTAAAAATCTAAGCTGATAAACATCCCATTGATTTTTTAACAAGTAAACGGCGACTGTAAATTTTCTTATCCTACAATCACCGTTAAAAGAGCTACTATTAAATATGAACTATCAAATAATAGTTTTATACTTTTTCTATTGTGTTCCCACACCCCAGATCAATTACCACTGAAACGGTAATGTGGTTTTTCAGTACTTTATTTCTCGTTTTTTCACCTTCTCCTACAAACACGAAATACTTGTAAAAGTGTTTAAAACTAAGGATTTCTATATAGTTTCTCTTTGTAGCAACGATACACACTCCACATGCACAGTATGTGGGAATAGGTCCACTGGTTGAACCATTTTTAAGGTGTATCCAAAAGGCTCAAGTTCTTTAATATCCGTTGCAAAAGTCTCTGGGTTACAAGAAACATAGACAATTCTTTCTGGTTGTGAGCGACCAATCCTTCTCATTACTTTACCACCAGCACCTGAGCGTGGAGGATCAAGTAAAAGTAACTCTGGTCGACCAAAACTCTCAAGCACTTCATCAATTCCTTTTCTTGCGTCCTTAGCTAAGAAATACGTGTTTGATAAACCATTATCCATTGCATTGCGTTTTGCAGACTCAATTGAGCTTTCCACAATTTCAATACCTGCAAGTTTTTCAACACGACTGGCAAATGGAAGAGAAAATGTTCCAACACCACAGAAAAGATCAATCATTTTTTCTGTTTTCTTCGGTTCCCCCATTTCGACAGCTAGGTCTACTAATTTTTGAGCTTGCGTTGGGTTTGTTTGGAAGAAGGTATCAAACCAGACACGGAAACGATATCCGTCCATTTCCTCATAAATGAAATCACGTCCCGCTAATACATGTGTTTCTTCTGATTGAGTGCGGTCTGCCCAGTCTGTATTTTCAAGCCAAAGTAAGCTTTTTACTTCTGGGAATTTTTCTTCGATACGTTTCACTAAATCTTCTGTGGCATTTTTAAGTTTGCCTTTTGGCGCCTCAGTTGCAAAAAGAGCAAGCATGATTTCACCAGTAGCAAATGATTGCCTCACCATAAGATGGCGTAGAAGTCCTTCATGCTGATCTTTGTTATAGCCAGGTAGCTGATGGTCTTTTGCCCACTGTGCTACTTCCATAGCACCTTCCACCATTTTTTCACCTGCAATTAGGCAAGTTTCAAGTGAAATGATCTTTCGAAAGTTGCCTTGTTCATGTAAACCTAGTGATCCTTCAGGTGAAAAGGTAAATTCCATCTTATTACGGTAATGCCATGGCTCATCCATTCCGATTGTATCTTTTACTAGTTCCGGATTGAAACCTTGTGATTCAACTTGTCGCTTCACATAATCTGTTTTGTACTGAAGCTGTCCTTTATAATCCCAGTGCTGCCATACACAGCCACCGCATTTTTCAAAATGGGGGCATGGTGGTGCAAGACGTTGATCATTTTCTGTTAGGATTTCCTCAGCGATCGCTTTTCTTCGTTTACGGTCAGGCTGGTCAACCGTTACACGAACCTGCTCACCAATTAAGGTTTGCGGAATCGTGAGTTTTAGCTTTTTTTTATTACCGTGCTCATTTTCACGCCACACGACTCCCCGTCCTGAACCTTTTTCATCTAAGCTTTTTATATCAACAATCATCGTTTCTGGTTTCGTTACTGCCAATTATTGTTCCTCCCTCGGTAAACCTTTTTATCTATATTCAAGTTACTATATCTTGTCGTTTTCAGTCTCTGAAGAAATATAAGTATAGTCCATTTCTATCCTTTTTTACAACATACTAACCCAGTATAAAGCAGAACTCATAAATTTGGAATTCCTACACCCCTAGAAAGTATTAACATTCTGCCATTTTCAAGCTGGAGTCCCTCCTATTAGAATAGCAAAAGTGCCTCTGGCCTTCTTCTCAAAAACAAAATAACCTGTTCTTCAAAAGGACAGGTTTTCGTTGATAAGTAGGATTTTATATATTTCCCTTTACTATTGCAACACCTAAGGCATGGTACTCCCATAGAATATCTTCTATTTTCTTTGCTTGTGATTCATCACAATCGATGATAAGGATGGTTTCAGCAATTTTACCTTTTTGTGACCTCTTTTTCTTTTTAAATACATTCTCTACATATAGTCTGATTGCAAAGCCGATCATAAATCCAATTACTGCACCAATTAATCCCCAATAAATTGGCCCCCAAGTCAGGTTAAATCCAAGGCTTGCACCAATTACAGCAAACGCCGTAGCAAGTGCCGCCCCAACATCAAAAAGAGTCGTGCCATCCGATTTTTTCAATGTATCAAATAGTCTTACGTCTTCTTTTGGATTATCAAGCGGAACCGCAAAAATATTTTCGCTCTTTATCCCCTTTTTTTCTATCTCCACGATGGCAATCTCTAAATAATCATTATTTTTAAACGTTGCAAATACCTGCATTCATTTATCACTTCACTTTTTGTCCTTTGAGAACTTGAAATTGACTTGATTGGTAATTATCTCTTAAGAAATTCCGTTGATCCCTTTCGTATAACTTGTTATTTTCAACTGCATTAATGTATGAATCATAAATAGCAAAACCAAAAACTGACGGTAAAAACAAGAACCACTCTGGATCTAAAACTTTTGTAGCTTCGTTTACTTTACCTAAGAACAATAGAGAGACAGCTTCTAGAGCATGTGAAAAGTAAAAAAAGATTACACAGCAAATAATAAGAAAGAAAGCCGTAATCGTCTTATGATTATAGAGGTGACCTAACCCTGGCATGAACAATGACCATATAATAACTAGGATTGGATTTCTTTTATCCAAATAGTTGATACCAGCAGCCCCCATGCTAAAAGTGTTAAATCGATGGTTTTCATGGTCGGCAAGTATATACATATTATTAAGATCAATTGTTGATCGGTAGCTGTCCCAAATCCCAAAAATGTAGACAGGTATGTACATAAGGAGCCATTTCGTGTCCAAGATGTTCTTGGCCATTTCTATATTTCCATGAAATGAGTGAATCATTGCAAGGTTTACGTTAGCATTAATATTTACAATAACTTCCCAAATAATTAGCAGGTATCCACGATGATATTTGTCTAATAGCAAATGGCCAAACCCCGGAAAAGCCGCCGACCACCAAGCAATAATATATGGGTTCCTCAAATGAATGATTGATGTACCAAATATACTGACATTTGCAATATAACGTCTTGCCGAATTGTCATTCGTGTAATTGTTCATGACGTGTAGGTTTGCCTCCATCCGCTTGTTCCAATTTTATAAAGCCAGTATAAGAGGTAATCTTCCCCAACCTGAATCGAAATATATAAAAATGAAGATAGATTTAGTAGAAAGACAATCATAGATGGTGAATACTTCCTTCTTTGTTGTTAAATACTAATTGTAACTATTTATAGGGTTAGGTGGAGGTATGTTCTGGAAAAAGAAGGATTTCATGCAAGCTGTTAACAGTTACGAAACTGAGGAAAAAACCATTGAGGAAGTATTAAACAAAGCAAAAAAGTCGAGTGATTTTACAACAATCACACCTATTGAGAAAAATGATAACATTTCATTAAGTTTTTTTAAAACGTTAGTTGATTCTAAAATACTACAACAGTCCCTTTTACAGAATTTAAAAGAAAATATTTCTGTTGTAGAAAAAGTATCAGATTTGAAAAATATTATCCCAATTGAGGATATGGTAGTTTCGAAGGATCCAAAGGAAATTGAAAAGGCACTTCATGAAGGTGCAACAGTGGTTTATATCAAAAATCAAATGGATGAGTTTGCTCTACTTAAGATTGGGAACGCAAGACTTGGTCAACGGGAAACAAATGACACACAAAATGAATTTAGTGTGATAGGGCCAAAGGTTGGATTTATTGAAGATATTGGGACAAATCTCCATATGCTAAGAGAGCATCTTCATTCACCAGATCTTATTTTTGATGAATTAGTTGTTGGTACAAGGACACAAACAAAGGTTGTCATTGCTTACATAGATGGTGTTACGAATCTTGAGTTTGTAAATACTGCAAAACAAAGGTTACATAACCTTGATGTAGATGCGGTGTTTGACAATACTCAGCTGGAACAATTGATTTCCGATCATTCCTCATCACCATTTCCATTATTTGTAACAACAGAAAGAATAGATCGGACTGTGGGATCGCTTTTATTAGGACAAGTAGTCCTGATTACCGATAAATCCTCCTATGCGGTAATAGGACCCGTAAATCTCATGGATTTTTTCTCAAATCCAGAGGATTTTTATCTACCTTCTTTAATTGCATCTTTTTTTAAATTAATACGGATTTTTGGAATGCTTTTTTCTATGTTTGCAACATCCTTTTATGTTGCGATTTTAACATTCCATTTTGAGGTTATACCAAAGGATTTGCTTGGTCCTATCATTAACTCAAGAGCCAACGTTCCCTTTCCACCTGTTATTGAAGTTTTATTCCTAGAAGTAACAATTGATCTTCTCAGGGAAGCTGGAGCTCGTTTGCCCACAAAAATTGGACAGACACTTGGAATAGTCGGAGGAATTGTAATCGGACAGGCAACTGTTGAAGCAGCACTTACCAGTACCATTTTGTTGATCATTGTTGCACTCTCAGCCTTAGCTTCTTTTACAACGCCAATATATAAAATGTCAACTGCTGTAAGAATGTTAAGATATCCTTTTATTATACTAGCTGCCATTTGGGGTGGTTTAGGTATTTATGTAGGGTTACTTTTTATTATCGGACATTTGTCTCGACTCAAGTCATTAGGGGTTCCTTATATGATTCCACTTTATCCCTACCGTAAAGGGTGGGCACTTGGTTCTTTCATAAGGCCTAGTTTCGTAAATCTTAAGAAACGTCCATCGTACTATAGACCATTAAGTAACAAACGATATACTCCAGCCCCATCCCAAGATTCAGAAGATGGACTGAACTCAGAATAAAATTTTCTAACAAAGAAAGCAGAGATTATATGGGTAAACGGAGAAAAGGTAGAATACTTGTTATTATATTTGTTTGTATCGGATGCCTAGTAGGATGTGCAAGAACTAAGATTGTTGATAAGTTGAGTATTATACATGTATTTGGTTTTGATTTAGACGATAACGGGAATATGGTTGGAACTGCCTTGTATCCTGAATATACCAAGAGCAAGGCGAGCGATAAAATTCATTATTTAGAAGAGAAAACAGATGCAGTTGCGCTATTAAGACCTAAAATGTCAACACATACAAGTACCCCAGTAGCCTTATCCAAAATTAGGGTTATAGTGTTCGGTAATGATTATGCAAAAACTGGTGTTAACGATGTAGTAGAACGACTTCTTTTGACACCTGAAATTGCGACCAATGTACAAATTGCCGTTTCTACCCACAGTGCCAAGGAAACACTTAACTCCCTAAAAAAAGGAGACCTGACGCTAGCTGATCAAATCAAACAAAACATGACAGGACAACAACTTCCAAAGATGAACCTGCATGTTTTTTTAAACCATTACTATGGAGAAGGAATGGATCCGTATGTACCAATGATAACGATTGACGAGAACGATAAGATACAGGTTGATCGAGTTGGTATTTTTAAAAATGATAAGCTCAAACTTCACTTGGATGAGCAAGAAACCTTCACTTTTTCGATTTTAGAGGATTATCGAACACAAGCCATATATGAAATTGTCCTTGACGAAAATGATCTGAAGGAAGTCATTGTGATTCAAGGGTTTCGAAATAAAAGGAAGTGGGAATGGGTAAAAGATAAGCAGCAATTAAATCTTTCTTTAAAACTCACATGGACGATTACACATCATCCGGACCGTTTCAACTTAGAAAATCCACAAGATCTTGAAATGATTAAAGGTATAATTAAAAAAAATGTACAAGAAGATATCGAGGAACTCTTAAATAAGTTCAAAGAAACCGGTGTAGATCCGCTAGGTATTGGAAATATAGTTCGATCCAAGGATCGAGATTGGGAAAAAACATCCTTTTATGAGCAATATCCTACGCTACCTATCAATATTAAGATGAACTTAGAAATCATACATTCTGGCCTTCAGGGCTAGGCTAGACAAGACTAGGATGGTCAATTATGAACAGTCAGATTAACGAAAATAAACAAGTCTCGCCTTATTTCCTGTTTTTTTTAATCCACTCCTCTCAAATTGGGATTGCTTTATTAAGATATCAAGGAAATGTAAGTAAAGGGGCTGGTAGTGAAGCATGGATGTCCATTTTAGCTTTAGGTTTAAGCCTTCACCTTTTGTTCTATATGATGCTATATATTTTAAAACAGTCTCCCTCAGGTGATATTCTTTCTTTTCATAAAGACCTACTGGGAAAGAAACTAGGAGGCGTGTTAAATTTATTGTTGGCATGCTATTTTTCTCTAGCCGGAATAGCCGTTGTGTATGGTTATATTGACCTTCTCCAAGTATGGGTTTTTGAAGGGATTCCTAGTTGGGAGTATGCTCTTCTGCTTTGTTGTCTCGCTTTTTATCTGGTCTCAGGGGGATTTCGAGTTATTACTGGAGTTGCATTTTGGGGTGTCGTGATACCAATTTTCTTATTAGTTTCCTTTTTTTATATTGTTGGCTTTTTGGAGGTGTCTTACCTCCAACCACTATTTGACCATAGTTTAAAAGACCATTTTATTTCGATCAAAGCAGCTATCCCTTTATTTATAGGGTTTGAAACAGCTCTTATATATTTTCCATTCATAAAAAACGGAAAAAAGGCAAGCAAATGGGGGCATTTTGGCTTATTGTTTACAACAATCATAACTGTGTTTATAACGCTTGTCTCGTTTATGTTTTTTGCACAAGGAAAAATTCAGCACTTAACATGGCCAACCTTGACAATGATAAAAATCATACAGTTTCCTTTTTTGGAACGCTTTGAGTTTATCTTTATATTCACCTGGCTCTTAGTGATTATGCCAGTTATATGTTTATATCTTTGGTCAGCTGTTCGTTCTATAAAAGTTACTCTTCCAAAACTAAAGCCAACTACTATTCTGCTTTTATTACTAGCTTTGTATCTTTTTGTAAATAGCGAACTTATTGATATCTATTACACTCAACTCATACAAAAAATGGTATTGATTAGTGGTACTACTATATTGTTTTGCTATATCCCGCTGCTATTTATCATCAGTCTGATTCGCCAGTTCATAAAAAAGCAAAAGCAAGGTTGAGTTTCTTTAGCAAGTGTATGGATCAAGAAAACTCAATCTTCTATTGGTCTTTATTTACCAGTTTTAGATTCAAAACTTTCAAGAAAGTTTAGTTGCCCCCTTATTAAGTTTTTAGGCAATGGGGTCGTCAAGAGTACCATTTTTTAGAAATTTAGGGTTATACTCCTATCACAAACGCGATATAATGAGTTTGGAGTGGAATGTTTTCGTATGGAGGGGAAGTTATTATGTTAAAAAAATTCGCAGCTGATGCTTTAGGTTTATCGGATATCGGAAAAATTATTGGTCCAGAGGATTATGACAAAACAGACGCAGATGATTACATTAGACATGAGGATAATGAAAAGATTTACTTCTTGATTAAGACAAAAGCCGATGAGTATTGCTTCACAAACACCGCTTTCATCCATGTTGATGGTGCGAATGCCGTTTCATCGAAACGGATGCTAAAACGCTACCCGTATTCACAACATAAAATCACAAATGTTTTTCTCGAAACAGCTGGTAGAGTTGATTTAGATATCGAAATAAAATTCAACTTAGGTAATCAAGCTTTTAGTATTGATGTGGATAAAAGACAGATCGATAAATTAAATGATTTATACAAAGCACTCGTTTATATTTCTGAAGTTATTCATGAAAATAATATTATGTATGATATGGCGATCAATAGCTTGGACAAAGCGGTAACAGTATTGCACAACTCCCGACCATCAGAAATCCAGCTTGCTGAGGAATACAAGCAATTAACCGAATACGGCTTCTCTTGGCTATCGTCAGCACGGGATCAGTACCTCAGGAAAGACTTTGGTGATGTTTTCGAAAAGTATATTAATAACTAATAGAAAAGACGGCATCCGAATTGTGATGATGCCGTCTTTGTTTTTTGTAATTTGATCTATGGCAGAGATGTAGACCTTTACTAGATTCTACATGCTATGTTTGGTCGGGGGAGCCATTAAGTTTATGAAGGACTTTGGATGACGGCTGCCGGGGTGTTCGGGACTTCATACCACTTATGAAGGACTTTCGGTGATGGCTGCCAGCGCGTTCGGGACTTCATACCGCTTATGAAGGACTTTGAGCGATGGACGTCCTGGTGTTCGGGACTTCATCCAGCTTATGAAAGACTTTGAGCAATGGACGACGATGCGTTCGGGACTTCATCACGCTTATGAAGGACTTTGCGCGATGGACGCCATGTAGTTCGGGACTTCATCCAGCTTATGAAAGACTTTGAGCAATGGACGACGATGCGTTCGGGACTTCATCATGCTTATGAAGGACTTTGCGCGATGGACGTCCTGGTGT
>NZ_JBPFDQ010000038.1:18415-40970 GCF_059415045.1 Ferdinandcohnia sp. SAFN-114
TCGGGACTTCATCCAGCTTATGAAAGACTTTGAGCAATGGACAACGATGCGTTCGGGACTTCATCACGCTTATGAAGGACTTTGCGCGATGGACGTCCTGGTGTTCGGGACTTCATCCAGCTTATGAAAGACTTTGAGCAATGGACAACGATGCGTTCGGGACTTCATCACGCTTATGAAGAGGATTCACACCAAAATCAAGGTTCCTTTTTCCCTTCATCTCGCTTATGAAGAGGATTCACACCAAAATCAAGGTTCCTTTTCCCCTTCATCTCGCCTATGAAGAGGATTCACACCAAAAACAAGGTTCCTTTTCCCCTTCATCCCGCTAATGAAGAGGATTCACAGCTAATTTCAGATTACTTTTCCTCTTCATCCAGCCTATGAAGAGGATTCACAGCTAATTTCAGGTTCCTTTTCCTCTTCATCCAGCCTATGAAGAGGATTCACACCAAAAACAAGGTTCCTTTTCCTCTTCATCCAGCCTATGAAGAGGATTCGCAGCTAATTTCAGGTTCCTTTTCCCCTTCATCCCGCTTATGAAGAGGATTCACAGCTAATTTCAGATTACTTTTCCTCTTCATCCCGCTTATGAAGAGGATTCACACCAAAATCAAGGTTCCTTTTCCCCTTCATCTCGTTTATGAAGAGGATTCACAGCTAATTTCAGATTACTTTTCCTCTTCATCCCGCTTATGAAGAGGTTTCACACCAAAATCAAGGTTCCTTTTCCCCTTCATCCCCTATGAAGCGGATTCATCTCGTAATCAAAATTCCTTTTCCCTCTCCCCCCTCTAACCTCAACTCTGCTAAATCTACATAAAAAATCGGTGCCTGATTCCCAGCGAGATTGCAAGATTACGATACTCACTGGGTGCCAGGCACCGATTCCGTTTTACCAGAATTAAGTGGCAATCCAACTCTAACACTCTATTTGGTATAACGGTTCGCGTAGCATGAGGCCACGAATGCATTTGGTTTTATTTTCGGTTCCACACCAATTGCTTCCATTCGTGTCACCATTTCCTTCACAAATTCACGTGTTTTGTTTCTCTTCCCTGCTCCGATGTCAATGTGCCCCTCCATTGTGAATGAAGCACCATCATATATATAAGGGAGCACGATATCGATGAGTTGATTTTTCTTCTCTTCGGTAAACAATGAAACAACTTCCTCCGATAATGATAATTCATAGGAAATGCGCTCATGCAATTGTTCCATTCTCCTTGGAACAACCACTTTTCGGATACATGCCCAGACACCTTTTCCTTCATTAAGGATGACAACACCTGTTATAAAGGTAGTTTGTCTTGGGTGCACTTGAGAATCTGTCCCAATAATGAGCCTGAATTTCCCACTAGGTTGGGAGCGCATGAACTCAGTAATATGCTCAAAAACTCGATCAAATGACATCCGTTTTTCCGTGAGATTTTTAAATAAGAAGTGATTGTTTGAATTGTTTTTCATAAATTCATATCACAACTTTCCCGGTCTCTTTATTGACCTGCTTTTATACATTTTATGACCGGAAACAGAATAATGTGTGCTAAATGATGATTTGGTACAAAAATTGAAGCCCCACAATAAAAATCATGCTATTTTTCCTAGTACTTTGTTACCTACTTTCACCCACTTTTTGATTGTATAATATTACCATAATCCTAAATTGGAGCGTGCATGTGAAAAAAATGAAAAAACAAACAATTGATCCATTTGATTCCATTCTGTCAGAAGCCATAAATAATCCTGAGAAGCGCTATTATTTTTATAAAGCCCTCCTGGATTTAGAGGTGGTTGCAATCGGCACGGTTTCCTCCAGCACAAATGGAGAACCTATTTTGAATTTAAAGTATATAGAAATGAATAATGAGCTTGTTCTCCCTGTGTATTCAAGTATTGAGAAATTCAACTCCATCTATAAGGGAAACTATAAATATATAAAAATCTCCACACGTATGTTACTAAAACTAATTGAGTCAGATACCCCATGGGTTCTTAACCCTGGTTTTGATGTTAGTAAAAAGATTATCCAACAGGAACTCGAAACACTACGGGACGGAAGAATTTTACATTACTTTTTTGAGGAGTTAAGTGTTGAAGAAAAACAGAATTTCTTAACAAACCAAATGGAAGGAATCCCTCAATCTGTTCTAAGTGTTATTTCCGACAATTTAAAAAGCTTTCCTTCAATCAAAAACGCATACTTTACCCATATATACAATCCCGCTAGTGCAAGTAAGCCGATTCCATTTATTGGATTAACGGTAGACAATCAAGATGCGAAAAGTTCCGAGAAACTAGTATTGGATGTGTTTAAAACCGTTGATACACTTTCTAATCAGCAAATTGAAATTGTGATTCTACCAGAAGATTTGCCACTAACAAATTCGATTATAGATCAGACCAACCCCTTTTATACTCGTACATCAATAGATGATTTGAAATCCATGTTTCGATAATATTCACGAAAGGAGGTTTCGAAATGGCTCAAATAGACATAAAAGTGAATAGTGTCCGCTCCTCAAACAGTCGGTTAAAAGGAATCACTTCCGATTTAACAGATACACAGAGTCGAGTATCTAGTCTACGCCATGCGATTGACAGTCAAATCACTAGTAGGCAGGGCATTGCATTAAATCTAAATAATGTAGCTACTTCCATACATGATATAGAAAAACGTCTCAATCAACTGTATAGTTTCGTGGATACTACCATGACTCGGTATGAACAAGCTGATAAACAAGTAAACTCTCACTCACAACATTTAACCGCGCCTCCTACAAAGTCGTTTTGGGATTCGGTTGGAGATTTCTTTGGAGTTGTCGGCAGGTCTGTTAAAGGATTTGCAACAGGACTATGGGATGCCGTCGCATCCACTGTAGAAGGGATCTGGCATGCAATTACACACCCAATAGAAACGATTAAAGGATTAGTTCATGTTATTCAACACCCAGTTGAAACAGGAAAAGCGATATGGGATGCAATCAAAACATCATGGAACGAAGATGTTGTTAACGGTGATGCTGAAAGTCGAGGAAATTGGTTTGGTCGCGCTTTTGGAGAAATTGCGTTGGCAGTTGTAGGTGCAAAAGGTATTGATAAAGCAATAAAATTATCAAGAGGAGCAAATATTGTTGATGAGGTTGGTGGGGTTCGGATCGTTGATAATTCAGGCTCTAGTAATAAACCTGATGCAATAGACCCAACTGACGTGGGATTTACGATTGAACCAAGAATTGTAGATGAAATATTACAGACTAATAAAGGAAATCGTCCTGACCCTTCGACCTATTTACCACAAGAGTATATCGTAAATCATTTAGCCAAATTTGATGATGGTGTTACCAAAATCGCTTGGGCAGCACCAACACGACCATTAGGACCACCTGGAGGAACGTTCGTGATGCCAAAGTCGGTTGCTGACGAACTAATCACCCAATCCAATGGAAATGTAACAAAGTTAGAGGAATTATTAAGTTTAGAACCAGGCACACTTGGCGAAACGCCAGTTCGAATCGACATATCTCATCCAACAGGACTAAGAATGCCAGATGGTAATGAACTAGGTGCGAATGAACAGTGGATTCCTGGTGGCTATACCGGCGGAGGAATACCTGAGGCTACCATCGATCAAGTCCCACTTGATAAATTAGTAGTAACTGATTTATTTTTAGATTAAAGGAGTGAGGAAAAAGTGAAAAAAATATTCTCAGATTATGGCATTGATATTCACGAAAATAATGGTCAGTACTTCCTGACATTTGACCAAGGTGAAATTGCTGTTCAGATGACAACTATTGAAATCTCAAAAGAAGATGCTGAAAAAGCCCAACAAAGTGCGAATGATGCTTATCAGGTAATTATTAAGCACCAGAATAATGCAAGAAATTCTAATGTGTAATCTAGCAAACCTTCATTGGTTATGGTAAAGACCAAAAATGCCTAGACCCTTAATGGGCTAGGCATTTTTATTATTTCAAAACATTCACTGCTCCCTCTCCCCTTCAATCTCAATCACGCCTTTCAAATCGCCCTGCACGCTTTATGATACAAGGGGAACTTTTGAGCGGTAGGGTCGTTGGTTGTTGATGAGGTTGGCGGAGGTACGCAATATTATTCAAAAATAGAGGTTGTAGATGACTTCGGTAACAAAGTTCCTGCGACAGTCGAAAACTTAATCAAATATGGTTATATTAAATAAGAAAAAGGGAATGAAATAAATGGACAAAGATCAACTATTACAAATATGCAAATATGTAGGTATTGCAATTAAACATGATAATCATATCTTGATGGAAGTGAAGTCACCTTACGAAAATTATGCTCAACTCGAGTTTAGCAATGGTAAATATGAGTATTCTGAAATTAACTTTGAAAGACAACCTAATCCAAAGAAAGAAAACATCGTTATGTTTAATGATGAAGCAAAAGCAACAAAGTATTTCTTAATTAAATTATTAAAGAAATTCTATTTTTATAAAATTTTCCCTTCTGATAACCCAGTTCATGATCTCAAAAACACAAATGAGCTAATTGCCTATTTCCAAAAACTTGGGATTTCAAGTAAATATTATCATTTCAACACAATAAGTTCACAGACTATTCACTGTGAGATAGATAATAGTAATAACATGCTAATTAGTTATATTGATGTTAACGACAAAAAAAGCTTTACCACTATGCCACTAAGTGTAAATCGAGGTATTTTTGTTATGTATCGATTGACTTATTCTTTGTATTTAATTAAAGAACTTGAGCAAAAACTAACCCTGCAAGGGCTTCTAAATGAAAAATTTGATGATGAAGATATCGAATTATTTATAAAATAAATCAACATAACCATGATCAATATTAATCTCGTCGAGGTATGATTGTTGAAGAGATATTTTAAAACTAGAAAAAGAGCCCTGATATAGAGGAGATGTGGTCATTATATGACGAAAGAACAGGCACTGCAAAAAATTAAAGACGAGAATCTACAATTTTTTAACTGGTTTAATGATCATGACATTAGTCCGAACGAAGTGTTAATCAGTCAACAGGGGAATACCTGGAAGGTTTCCACAACAGACGAACGCGCAAATGCTATTTCCGAAAAAGATTTCGACAGTGAGGAACAAGCATTAGAAAATTTTATTAAAAGAGTACGTGGATTGAACAAGTTTCATAATCTATCTAAATAGAGATATTCCCCTAGGTTTTAAATTTTAAAATAATACTGAGGAAACAATTATGAGCGTATATGCAATTTATCAGAATAAGAACTACCCAGTGAATATTCGGGGTCAAGTACTTCGTTTAAAATGTGTATATAAAAATAACGGCTTTCAAGAACTTATTGATTTAGCAGGAAACAAGCACAAAGATATTTTTATAAAAGAGGTTTCCTTTGATGATGTTGAGCTAGTTTATGAGTTAAAGATTAACGCAATTTTTAAAGGAAAGGAATTTGAAACCTATGGGGTTGATACCTCTACATTAGAAAATAATTACATTCTATTATTTAGCAAGGAATATGAAGATGTAAATAATTACGGTTTCATCAAACACGAACAATTTGTTTACCAAAAAGAGGCAAAACTTGAAGACATTGATTCGTTAGTTGAAATAAAAAAGCCAATCTTAAAGTGGGAGAACCAGCCTGAATCTCGGAAAACAATTCCCAGTAACAAAATTCAAGAATATTTAAGAACAACCAAAAATGCCTAACCCTATAAAAAGGCTAGGCATTTTTATTTCGAAGCCTTCACTGCTCCCTCTCCCCTTCAATCTCAATAACGCCTTTCAAGTCATCTTGCACGCTTTGTTCTGCAAGGGGAACTTTAGAGCGATAAGCAGAGCGCACAATTACATGCGCCGCGACTGGAGCTGTAAGGAATACGAAAAAGATTCCTAGAAATAAGCGAATACTAAAAGTACCTTCCATGATAAAGAATAGAAACGTTCCTACTAGAGTAAACAGAACGCCCATCGTTGAGCTTTTTGAAGCTGCATGAGCACGTGAATATAAATCAGGTAATCTAATTAAACCAACTGCACTTAAAAAACTAAAGATAGTTCCCACTAATATCGATAAAACTGCAAGGACTTCTAACACCTCAATCGGATTGCTTACGCCGCTCAATTACAACACCTCTTTCAATGAATCTCGCGAAGGAAATCGTTCCGATGAAGGAAAGGATCCCAATTAATAAAATCACTTCAAAAAAACCAGTATTCCTTAAAAACACGGAAAAAATAGCTACTCCCGAAATGATATTAATCCCTAAGACATCAAGCGCTTGGACTCTATCAGAGGCTGAGGGGCCTTTCACTAATCGATAAATCGTCGCAAAAATAGCGAATGTTAAAAAAAACAATGAAATTATTAAAATGATTCTGATCATTATCGCGTCACCCTCTTTATCGCCGCTTCAAATTTTTCCGTTGAACGTATGACAGCATCGCTTGATTCCGGGATATCCATAGCATGTATATAAAACTTTTTCTCATCATGTGATACTTCAACAACCACCGAACCAGGGGTTAACGTTAATAACATCGCAAGCAAGGTTATCTCCAAGTCCCCTTCTAGTTCCGTCTCTAAGGTAAAAATGCCCGGTGTGATATTAATTTTTGGACGCATAACTTGCTTAACAACTAACACACTGGATGTAAATAATTCTTGGATGAAAATAAAAAATAATCGTAAAATAGCAACCAAGGTCACGATATAGAATTGATGAGGGAAATACCTCCGTAGTATAAATAGCACGATTAGACCAAATAAATAACCACTAAAAAAGGTTAACACGGACCAACTATCCTGAAGGAACATCCAAATAAAACCGATTAACAAATTAATTAGAACCTGCATGGGCATTGATACCACCCCTTTCTTATATAAAGAATAACTCGGGATTTTTCATAACATATTATCCAAACGTTACCTCTTCACGTTCAAAAAAACTTACTCTAAAAAGGCACTACCCAAGACCGCCTCAATATAGATTGTTGGATTCAAAATCACTTCAACTGCAAGGTCAACATACTCACTAATCCATTGAGTCCCTAATCCAAGCGTAATTGTCAAGCCGGTAAGAATGCCCATCGGTAATAATAACCCTTTTAAAGACTTAGTTGCGCTTTCCTCTGGTACGTCAGTATAACCCCAGAATCCATTCATAAAAATTTTCATCACAGAGTAAAGAACCATTAAACTTGTAAGTAAGCCAATTCCACCAAGCCAGAAATAGCCCGTTGCGAAGGTCCCCTCTGTAATAAATATTTTTCCTAAAAATCCACTAAGGGGTGGTAATCCTCCGAGTGACAAAGCTGCAACGAAAAACATCCACCCGAATTTTGGTTGTAGGCGCATTAAACCACTGAATTCTTTTAAATTACTAGACCCAGTCAGATAAATGATAGTTCCTCCTAAAAGAAAGATAAGTGCCTTTACAATCATATCGTGGATTAAGTAGTAAATAGATCCGGTTATCCCTTCAGCAGTTAACGATGCAACCCCTGCTAAAATAAAGCCAACTCCTACGACCACATTGTACGTTATAATCCTTTTAATATCCCAATAAGCCACGGCCCCAAAGGCTCCAAGCAACATCGTAATAGCTGCTAAAACACCGATTAATAGATGTGTCACTTCTGGTTCATGGTAAAACACAAGCGTGAATACTCTCATAATCGAATAAATTCCAACCTTTGTTAACAGCGCTGCAAAGATTGCTGCAATCGCTGTTGGTGGTGCACTGTATGAACCCGGTAACCAAAAGAAAAGGAACAGTCCTGCCTTTAAACTAAACACAATCAAAAATAGGATTGCGACTGTCGTCATAACACCGTCCTGACCGACCTCAGCAATGCGAACTGAAAGATGTGCCATATTTAATGTACCTGTCATCGCATATAAATAGGCAACAGCTACTAAAAATAAGAAGGAGGAAATCAGGTTCACTAATATATATTTGATAGATTCCCTAAGCTGTATTTTCGTGCCACCCAAGGAAATTAAGACATAGGATGAAACAAGCATGACTTCAAAACATACGAATAAGTTGAAAATATCCCCTGTAAGAAAGGAACCATTAACACCTGTAATTAAAAATAAAAAGAGCGGATAAAAATAAAATAGTTCTCGGTCCCTCCCAATTGTGTAAAAGGCATAAATGAGACAGCACAATGCCACAATGCTAGTGACCATAACCAAAATAACAGCCAACATATCTGCAACCATACTTACACCAAAAGGCGCTTCCCATCCACCTAACTGGAGAACCTGAATTCCATCTATTTTTATTTGTTGCATCAGTACCAATGAAACCGCAAATATACTTACTACTGCAACTATACTAAGCGCCCTCTGCAGCATGATATTTTTTCGAAAAATAACCATAATCATCCCAATAATAATAGGGATGATTATTGGAAAAATAACTAAATTACCCATCGTTTTTACCTCTCAATGCTTGCGTATCGTCCGTGCCTAAAACCTTATACGCACGGTAACTTAGCACTAAAAATAAAGCAGTGGTCGCAAAGTTGATGACGATTGCTGTTAAAAGTAGTGCCTGTGGTAATGAATCTACATAGGATAATCCCTTTATTCCCAGTAGCGGAGGTCCACCCTTTTCGAGGCCCCCCATTGTAATAATGAGTAGGTTCACACTATGACCGATTATAGATGTTCCTAATATGATTCGTAATAGAGTTTTCGTTAAGATAAGATAAACCCCGATTGCAAATAAAATCCCGACAAGAATAGACATTAATGTTTCCATTATCGATCATCACCTATACTCATAATAATTGTGAGTGATGTTCCAATGACCGCCAAGGCGACACCTACATCAAACAAAACCGCTGAAGCAAGCTCTGTTTCTCCGAAAACAGGGAGCTCAATATATCCAAATGTTTGGGTTAAAAATGGCTCATTAAATAGCAAGCTTCCGACCCCTGTGCCAACTGCAATTAATACTCCGATCGCAGCAACCACTTTAAAATCGAGGGGCAAATTTTTGCGAACCGTTTCTATATCAAAGGTTAGGAACAGAAGGACCAATCCGGCTGAAAAGGTCAAGCCTCCTATGAAACCACCGCCTGGATGGTGATGACCAGAAATAAACAAGTTGATTGCAAATGTAAAAATAATAATAACCGCAATCTTAGTGATACTTCTTATAATGACGTCATTCGGCTCTTTCATCTGAACCCTCCTTTACTAAACGTAGCTTTATTAATGAATAAACTCCTAATCCTGCAATGCTTAACACCAGAATCTCAAGCATTGTATCAATACCTCTAAAATCCACAAGAATAGCATTGACGATATTCTTGGCTCCTGCAAGTTCATAGGCATTTTCATAGTAGCTTGAAATCGAATCAAATAATCGATTTCCATTCACAGATAATGCCACTATTGTTACAACTACCCCTGACCCAATAGCTATGACCGCATTCGTTAGCTTGAACGGGATTCGACTAATTTCTTTTCGCAATTGCGGTAAGTGATAAAAACATAATAGGAAAAGAGCGGTTGTGACGGTTTCCACAACCAGTTGAGTCAAAGCCAGATCTGGTGCACGGAATAAGACAAAGAAAAATGCCACTAAATATCCTAGTGCTCCCACTGCAACAATCGAAGAAATTCTTGATTTTGCAAATAGAACGGTGACAGCTGAAACTACAGAAACGATCATAATCGCGATTTCAAATAGTGTAGCCGGATTATCATTTGATGAATCAAAGGAAATCCCATCAAATAACCAGATTGATCCCCCGACAACGATAATCATGAAACCAAAGATATAAACAAGATAATCACGAATAAAACCTGTCATATAAAAGTTTGTAATCAAACCATAAATCTGTTCCAATTTATTTAAAGAAAGATTATAGATATGGTTAATTGTTAGTGACTGTGGGTAAAACTTGTAAACCCGGTACCATTTTCTAATATTGAGATAGAGAATCGTTCCGAGAACAACTACCCCGATTGTCATCCAAAGTTCCTGATTCCAACCATGCCACGCCGTTATTTTCAACCTCAACACATCTGCCTCTGCAAGCATCGGCAATACAGACGTTAACGCCGGTTTTAATAAATACTGTGAGATCAGATTCGGGAAAAAGAAACCGAGAATCACGAGTGACCCTAAAATTATCGGAGGTATTAACATTCCAAGTGGCGCTTCATGAACAACTCGGTCATTGTCGAGCTTATATTTCCCTCTAAATGTTTTAAATACAAGTATCATACAGTAGATAAATGTAAAAACACTGGCGATCCAAGCAATGATAGGAATTAATACTCCTATCGTTCCCATGTTAAAAAAGTCCATTTTTGCTGCATTATTGACCGCTGCAAAAAACATTTCCTTACTTAAGAAACCATTAAATGGAGGCAGTCCAGCCATTGAAAAGGCGCCTATCACCATTAGCGTAAAGGATATAGGCATAAGATGAATAAGACCACCCAACCTTCGAATATCACGAGTCCCTGTTTCATGGTCAATAATCCCGACTACCATAAAGAGACTCCCTTTAAATGTCGAGTGATTCAGCAAATGAAACAGTGCTGCAAAGACGGCTGTGCCGTATACAGCTGTTTCATCCCCCAAACCGAAATACATCGCAGCTGACCCTAGACCAAGAAGACTCATGATCAAGCCTAATTGGCTAATCGTTGAGTATGCCAATAGAGCTTTTAAATCTGTCTGTCGTACCGCATTAACAGATCCGTACAGCAATGTAATTAAACCTACTCCCGTAACAATCCAAAACCATTCAGATGAGCCACCAAAAACAGGAGTTAATCGTGCAACTAAATAAATACCTGCTTTAACCATTGTGGCTGAATGTAAATAGGCACTAATAGGGGTCGGAGCTTCCATTGCATCTGGGAGCCAAATACTAAAAGGAAATTGAGCTGATTTCGTAAAAGCACCTAATAAAATTAATACCATTGCTGGTACGAATAAAGCACTCGATGTTATCGCATCAGTATTCATCAACATTTCACGAATGCTATAGGTTCCGGAGTTACTTGAAATCATTACAAGTCCCGCAAGCATCGCTAATCCACCAAAAATTGTAATTAGCATAGATTTTTGCGCACCGTATCGTGATTTCTCACGTTCATACCAATAGGCAATTAATAGGAAAGAAGATACACTTGTTAGTTCCCAAAATACATAAAGAACAAAGATATTATCAGAAAATACTAAGCCAAGCATGGCTCCCATGAACATCAGTAAATACACGTAAAAGTTATGGAGTGCTTCACGTTCTTTTGATAAGTAAAAAATGGAATATAAAATAACCAAGGCACCAATACCCGTAATTAATAATCCAAACATTAAACCTAATCCATCGATATAGGTAGTAAAATTAATATTATAGGAAGGTATCCAAGGAAGGCTTGTAATAATGGTATTCCCATTTGCAATATCGGGAATAAATGTAATAAGATAAACAAAAATCAGAAGTGGCACCAGGAACACGAACCAGCCCGTATGAATGCGAGGACAAAACTTCTTATATAATATAGGAACAAACACGGCGAAAATAAATGGCAGCATGATTAAAAAATGGAACCAATACATTGGAATCGCCTCCTTAGTGGATGATTTTTACAAAATGGCTGAATGGATTGACTCATTTTGTAGCATGCGATATAGTCATACATAGTTTATAAATTAAAGAACATTTTTTAATACTTTTGTAATCAGTAGCTAATTAAATTCCTACTGAAATATAGCTTAGCGGTTGCCTCGATTTACTCAAATATCGGATCTAATTAGCTAAGTGAATTTTAATAGGTGGTGTGATAAATGTAAGCCCAGCTAAATTAAGGGTTTATCCTTTAGTAGTTCCTTATTTGCTTGTTATTTATGAAACGGAAGTTGGCTAGGCCAATGATTTCACATCAACTTCGAGGTGAGTAATAATGAAATTAATAAAAGAGCGAATGGACGAGAGTATCCTTGTCTGTGTATATTATGGCCCAAATGGTGAACGTCTCATCCAACGTGGTTGCAAGATTGCAAAAATGCTAGATTGTCCACTTTATATCTTAACTGTTGATCCAAAGCCTTTCGATGATCTCGACCCTGAAAAGGTAAGCTATATTGAAAGATGGAAAGAGTTAGCTGACCAACATAGTGCGGATGCGTTTATTATCAAGGACAATGAAAAAAGACCAATTTCAAAAGTAATCGCAGATGTTGCAAGGGAGAAAAATGTTACCCAAATAATTCTTGGCCAAACTGCACAAAGTCGTTGGGAACAAATCGCAAAAGGTTCAATTATAAATTCATTATTAAGAGAGATTCCTTTTGTAGACCTTCATATCATATCTGTTGCCCGTTACCTTAAAAACACTGAAGGCCATTTTGACAAAGGTGTTCGTGCATATCTAGTCCAAGAGGGTAATGTTTACCGCCTCATCTTTAAACATACAAAAAATGTCCTTTATGAAGGTATCTTCTTTAAGGAATTCGGTACAGACTTTAATAATGGAATATTTAAATTCATGAAAGACCAGAAGACATTACAGGTCCAAGTGAAAGAGGATATCGTTTCTGATTTTACAAATGTAGAAATGAATACAAATTTAGACGACGATGATGACTTTTTATGACCACTCCGCTATCAAGCGGAGTTTTTTTTTGTACTTTATTATTTATAGGTTTACGTCCACTTTCACTAATTGCTTCTCTTCGTTATTGATTCCGATATATTTGAACGTTTCGGATGGTGAATGATGGTTGTAGATATCCATTAATATTGAAATTGCAATTCCTTTTAGGTATGCATGATAGCCAAATGTTTTTCGAAGAGTATGCGTTCCGATCTTCCCAGAAACTCCCACCTCTTTAGCAGCATGATTAATAATCCGGTATGCCTGCTGTCTGGAAATTGGTAGATTATCCTTTTTTGATTTAAATAAAAAATCACTGCCTTCGTATTCTTGTGAGCTTAAATACTCAGTAAGTTCATTTTTTATCATATTATTTAAATAGAAAGCTTTAACTTCCCCACTTGTTATGTCATTTATATAGAGGAAATCCTTCATTCCAGATTCACCCCATACGTCTTCAACACGTAATGAAAGTAAATCACTAACCTTTAATCCTGTGTTGATCCCAAATACAAAAAATAATAAGTCCCGATGGGATTGCTTTTTAAGCACTTCCTTAATTTCATTTATTTTATTTACGTCTTTAATTGGATCGACAAATTCCATCGATATCCCCCTACTAATGTTACATAACTTAAAACTAACATACATTAAGTAACATGACAAGAATCATGCTTACAAATTTTTTAGAGAAATGCCCCTCACTTTTTTTTGAATAACAACATGTACTGCTAAAATCTCAAATTTTCAGCTAATAAATTGGATTATTTTATTTGGAGCAGGGCAAATTATAAAAAATCTTATTAACTTTATTCAGGAAAAGTCCACCACTTTATACGTAGTGGGATGAGTGCACTAATAGTAACTATTCAGAAGGAGAATTTGGACTGAATAAAGTTAAAGCCCTAGGCGGACGTCATGATTTTTCGGAGGTGTTTTTTCGACCATAAGATCAAAGACTACTAACGCCACTTCCTGTGGCAACGTCTTTGTGACCCACCTCGTGTGGGCCTAAGAATCTGGCGATATTACGCTAAGCGGCATTTGATTAATTTTCACTATTATCACAATGGAAAGGAGTTTTACGGGATGAAAAGGTTTGGATGGGTTATTATTGTCCTGCTTGTTGTAATTGCCATCGGAGCTGGTGTAATGATTTCAAATAATATCGGCAAAGAAGAACAAGCTGAACAAGGAGTCGAAAACCAAGAAAAAGAAAAGCAGAAAGTAGACAAGAATAAGCATTTTTCAGTACAACACAAGGATTATCCTGGAAAAGTTGCCCCGAAATTTTCAGCTGAGGATTTGACGGCGGCACCAACAGGTGATTGGATTACACATGGTGGAAATATCTTCAATGGTAGGTACTCTCCGCTAGACAAAATCAACAAATCAACTGTAAAAGGCTTAAAAGCTGAATGGGTTACAAGTCTCGGCTCAGGTTATGAATTTAAATATTCAGGCGAAGCAACTCCAATTGTCTATGACGGGGTTATGTTCACCATTACCGGTGCTGATGATGTTCAAGCAATTGATGCTAGAACTGGTGAATTAATTTGGGAATATCGCCCTGAATTAGCAGCGAACTTAGATACGGTCTGCTGTGGATGGACAAGTCGTGGTGTTGGATTAGGCGATGGAAAAGTCTTTGTCGGGCTATTAGATGCAAGACTAGTTGCATTAGATCAAAAAACAGGCGAACTTGTTTGGGAAACGAAAGTTGAGGATTGGGAAAAAGGATATAACATCACTAGTGCCCCACTTTATTTTGATGGATTGGTATACACAGGGGTTGCTGGAGGTGAATATGGAATCCGCGGTTTCGTTGCTGCATTTGATGCTGATAAGGGTAAAGAAGTTTGGAAAACCCATACGGTTCCTGGACCAGGTGAGGTTGGACATGATACCTGGCCGCAAGACACTGATGCATGGAAAAGAGGCGGAGCAGCTGTATGGCAAACCCCAGCAATTGACCCAGAGTTAGGACTTCTCTATCTCTCAACTGGTAATCCATCTGCTGACCTTGATGGAAGCACTCGTGAAGGTGACAATTTATTTGCCGATTCCGTTCTTGCATTAGATGCGAAATCGGGTGAGTACAAATGGCATTTCCAAGAAGTACACCATGATATTTGGGATATGGATGCGCCAAACCCTGTAGTTTTATTTGATGTAGAAATGAAAGGAAAGATGAGAAAAGGTATTGCACAAGCTGGAAAAACTGGCTGGCTCTACATACTGGACCGAACTAACGGTGAACCACTGATCGGCATTGAAGAAAAACCAGTACCACAGGATGAAAGACAAAAAACAGCGGCGACTCAGCCGTTCCCGGTTGGAGATAATTTTATTCCACAGGGAGTCACAGAAGAAGATGTTAAAAAAGATTTTCCTGAGGGTTGGAAAGGAAAAATCGGTACGATCTTCACACCGTTCTGGGATGAGTTTGTTACATTAAAACCGTCACCACAAGGTGGAGCAAACTGGCCACCTTCAGCTTACAACCCAAATACTGAGCTGTTCTATTTATTAGCAAATGATACGTATTTTTCATACTCACATCGTGAAGGTGATGAGGCGAATAATTATAAAGAAGGCGAAGTTTGGCTTGGTAGTATATGGCAGCCTGTTAATGGAGCCCCTGGCCGTGGTGTGGTAACAGCCATGGATATTAAAACAAACAAAATTGTATGGCAAAAACATTGGGATCAAATTGCCTATAGCGGTCTATTGACAACAAAAGGAGATCTCTTGTTTACAGGTCATAACGATGGCCGAATCATCGCATTCGACGCAACTAACGGGAACGAATTATGGGAGTTTAAAATGGATGCCGGAGCAAACGCACCTCCTATCACATATGAAATTGATGGTAAGCAATATATTTCAATTTTTGCTGCAGGTAACTCACTTGCAGGAACAACACATGGAGATAAAATCTATACCTTCTCACTTGAAGGTGCGTATGCATCTCTAGAAGATATACCTGAAGATAAAATCAACATATCACCAACAGCAAATGATCCTGCCGCTACCGATAAGAAACAAGATGCAGAAGAAAGTGATAGATCAACTGCACATGAAGGCGCAGACATTTACAAAAACAACTGCTTGGCATGTCACGGTGACAACGGTGAAGGTGGTCACAACGGACCAAACCTACAGAAGAGTGAAATGCTCCAAGACAGGGACGCTTTAATTAATCAAATTAAAAATGGTAGCGCTGGAATGCCTCCATTTAAGGACAGCTTGGATGATAATCAAATTGATGCATTAGTTGAATATTTACAAAGTCTTGGTAAATAACAGAAAAGGGAATCGTTTGATAACGATTCCCTTTTTTTGTTGGTGTCTGTTAACTAATGTTTGGTATCGATTCGCGGGGGTTTTTATTGACCCGATGAAGGACTTAAGCTTAAATTCCTCCTCATCACCTATGAAGGGGTAAATCACTAAAATATTTGACCGGTTTCCTCTTCATCGCCACCATGAAGGGCATAATCACCAAAATATTTAATCGCTTTCCTCTTCATCACCACCATGAAGGGCAAAACCATTAAAATATTTAATCGTTATCCTCTTCACCAGAACTATGAAAGGCAAAACCACTAAAATATTTGACCGGTTTCCTCTTCATCGCCATCATGAAGGGCATAATCCCTAAAATATTTGATTGGTTTCCTCTTCATCGCCACCATGAAGGGCAAAACCATTAGAATATTTAATCGTTATCCTCTTCACTACAACTATGAAAGGCAAAACCACTAAAATATTAGACCGGTTTCCTCTTCATCACCACTATGAAGGGCATAATCACTAATTCGTAAATAACTGAAACATCCTTAAGATATATTGTGACTTATCAACAGCGGAATTCACAGTGCCATACTCTTTTTATCGATCAATTAATTAAGAAAGATATACAAATATAATATCTAAAATTAAAACTTCGTTATATTCAGTAATTTAGTCCTATAATTTTGTGAACTCCATTTATATATTTAGCTTAATCTACGGGTAGACATTTACACATAATTTCACATTGTAAAAGTTGTAAAAGCATTGGCTATTAATGAAAATATAGAAATTCTTGAATGCATATTTTGTAATAAAATGCAGAAACTCTATTGTCCTTTAACGCTTTCATTAAAAAAATTATCAAAAAACACGAAATATTGTAGAAAAATGAAAAATAGATGTTATAATGTTCAATATCGTATAAAATTTTCTGAAAATAGGGGGCTTTATCATGAAAGGAAGAAAACTTTCCTGGATGGTACTCTTCCTCGTGTTTGCTTTAGTTTTAGCAGCATGTGGAAGTAATGAATCCAGTAACGAAGGCGAATCAACATCTGATGGCGCTAAAGACGAAGGAAAAACATACACATTTAAAGCAGGACATTCTCAAACAGAAGAACATCCTTATCATCTTGCATTACTTGATTTAGCTGAAAATGTGAAAGAACGTACTGATGGAAAAGTTACAATTGAAATTTTCCCACTTAACCAATTAGGTGCAGAGAGAGAACTAACAGAAGCACTTACACTTGGAACTGCTGATATGTCAATTTCATCAACAGCCCCAATTGCAAACTTCTATCCACAAATCGGAATCGTTGATTTACCATTCTTATTTGAATCAAGAGAACATGCATACAGCGTACTTGATGGACAAGTTGGTCAAGATCTATTAGCTGGTATGGAAGATGTAGGACTTGTGGGTCTTGCTTGGGCTGAAAATGGTTTCCGTCATATCACAAACGGCAAACACCCAATCACAAAGCCTGAAGACTTAAAAGGATTAAAAATCCGTACACAAGAAAACCAAATTCACTTAGATGCATTCAATGCTCTTGGCGCTCAACCAACACCAATGGCTTGGAACGAAGCACTAACTGCTCTTCAACAAGGAGTCGTTGATGCACAAGAAAACCCATTAATCATTGCTGATACGTACAAGCTTTATGATGCTAACCAAAAATACATGACATTAACAGGTCATATTTACTCACCTGCAGTTGTCATGTTCAGTAAATCCGTTTTTGATACACTTCCAGCTGAATACCAAGATATTCTTAAGGAAGAAGCAAAAATCGCGGGTGATAAAGTTCGTGAACTTAGCACAAAAGCTGACACTGATTCTTTACAGGTAGTAAAAGATGCGGGTATGGAAGTTATCGAAGATGTTGATGTACAACCTTTCCGTGACGCAATTCAATCTGTATATGAAAAGTACGAAAAAGACTTTGGTAAAGAAAACATCGAAGCAATCTTAAACGGAAATTAATCTAAATAAAAAAACTTGGTGAGTGCTCAGCACAATCCAAGTTTTTAACTTTATTCAGGCGGGGTTTGAACCCCGACTGAATAAAGTTAAAAGCCTACGGCGGAGACAAGCGATTTTCAAAGGAAGCTTTTATAGCGTAAGATCAAAGACTAGAACGCCACTTCCTGTGGCAACGTCTTTGTGACCCACCTCGTGTGGGCCTAAAAAATCTCGGCGAAAATCCGCTAATGCGCATTTAATTAGATAATAAGGGGAAATAAAGGTGATTAAAAAGATAGTAGATTTAATAAACGGATTTTTTAAATGGATACTAATCATCCTATTTTTTTTATTGGTAGTCGTTGTCTTTTTACAAGTGCTTTTCCGATTCGTTCTTGAACAGCCCTTGGCATGGACAGAGGAATTAGGACGTTACTTACTCGTGTGGACGACGTTCCTGGGAGCAGGTTATGGAATGAGTGTAAAAGCACACCCTGGGGTTGAAATTCTCTATGACGCTTTCGGACCAACCGTAAAAAAAATACTAAATGTAGTTATTTCAATTCTTGTTATCTTTTTCTTTTGGCAGATTATCGTCCACAGTTTCGACTTTATCGGCCGAAGCATGATTCAGAAGTCTCCGGTTCTTCAAATACCGATGGGATATATCTATACAGTAATTCCGATATCAAGTGTTCTTTTTATTATCAATCTACTTTATGTCGTAATTACTGAATGGAAAAAGGAGGCGAAGAACTAATGGCTTGGTTATTATTTGGGATATTAATCGTCCTTTTCTTCATTAATGTACCAATCGCAGTTGCCCTGGGACTCGCTTCTATGATTGTGCTTATGATTCAAGATAATGTTCCATTAATGGTTATAGTTCAAAAAATGTTTACATCAACAGACTCGTTCACATTGATGGCTGTTCCCTTCTTCATCCTAGCAGGTAAGTTAATGGAGGTTGGCGGGATTTCTAAACGACTCGTAGATTTTGCAATGACGATTGTTGGAAGAATGCATGGTGGCTTAGCGATGGTTTCTGTTGTAACATGTATGTTCTTCGCTGCTATTTCAGGATCTGGTGCGGCAACAACAGCAGCAGTTGGAGCTATCATGATTCCAGCAATGGTTCAAAAAGGCTATGATAAGAGCTTCTCTACTGCCATTCAAGCTGCAGGTGGAACAATCGGTGTTATGATTCCTCCAAGCGTACCAATGATTTTATTTGGTGTTATCGCTGGGGCATCAATCAGTGATTTATTCATCGCAGGAATTATCCCTGGTATCTTTGTTGGTATATCTTTAATTCTAGTTGCGTACTTTTTTTCTAGAAAACGCGGGTACGGTAAAGAAGAAAAAAGTTCAGTTAAAGAAATCTTCACATCCTTTAACAGAGCCATTCTTGCGATATTGATGCCAGTTATTATTCTTGGCGGTATCTATGGTGGAGTGTTTACTCCTACTGAGGCTTCCGTTGTCGCTGTTGTTTATGGATTAATAGTTGGTCTGTTTATCTACAAGGAAATTAAATGGAAGGACCTTCCTGAAGTTTTTATTCAATCAGCTGTTACATCTGCAGTTATTATGTTTATCATTTCGTGTGCATCGATTTTTGGATTTATTTTGACAAGGGAACAGATTCCACTGTCAATTACAAATGCGCTACTTGCAATTTCAGATAATCCAATTATCGTTTTAATTATTATTAACTTAATTCTATTAATTGTAGGTACATTTTTGGAAACATCTGCTGCGATTATCATCATGGCACCAATCTTGCTTCCGGTTACAACAGCTGTTGGCATCGATCCAGTTCACTTCGGGATCATCATGGTTGTAAACCTTGCAATTGGATTCATTACACCACCAGTTGGTATTAACCTATTCGTAGCATCCAATATCGCAAACTTAAGACTAGAAAAAATAGTTCGCGCGATTATCCCGTTCTTACTTATTTTAATTATCGACATCATCATAATTAGTTTCGTACCTGAATTGAGTTTGTTCTTCTTGGATAAATAATAAAGAACGCTTGCTTCCAACTGGAGGCAAGCTCTTTTTCTATTTTACAATCTACCGTTCTTAAAAATTCGATGATACAATCAAAAATACTTATAATAATTAGTATTGATTTTTTTATTCAAGTCCCAACGACAGGAGGCAATCCATGCAACAAGCTATTTTATCTTCCATGATTATTAAAAATATAAAATCAATCGAAGAATTACATCAGGTTCATGAATTAGAATCGACCGTTTGGAGTCCGGAGGATACGGTTCCGATTAGTCATACTGCAGCAACGATTAAGAACGGTGGGTTTATTTTAGGTGCTTTCTACGAGGAGCAACTGATTGGTTTTCAATATAGTTTCCCAGGTTTTGATGGGATTAAGCCCTACCTTGTTTCTCATAGTTTAGGAATTCACCCTGATTTTCGCAAGTTAGGTATCGGTGAAAAATTAAAGCATGAACAACGAGCGTTGGCAACGAAGATGGGGTATGATTTAATTTCGTGGACCTATGATCCTCTGGAAACAGTGAATGGTAATTTGAACCTACATAAATTAGGGGCAACATGTACTGCTTATATCGAAAATGCATATGGGGAAATGAAGGACGGTATGAATGACGGTCTTTCCACTGATCGTTTCGTTGTTGAATGGGCCGTAAAAAAAGTAAAACGTGGAAGTAAAAACTACGAAATAAGCAAGTTACCACTCTTAATACATGTGGAATTTGAAGATGGCTCCCTAGTTCCCGGAGATATAAACTTAGAGGAAAACAGTGATGCTTTGTTAGTACCGGTACCTGGCAATTTTCAAGAAATAAAAAGAAAAAACTTCAATGCCGCCATATTATGGAGAGAAAAAACAAAAGAAGTGTTTACACATTATTTAAAACACGGTTGGGTTGTGACAGATTTAGTAAATGACCCCGAGAAGAAAAATCAATATATGTACCTTTTGGAAAAATAATATTTTTTTGAGGAGAATTGGCTTGGAAATTAAGAGTATTATTTTACGATATATGAGAATGAGATTGCTCCACCCTTTTAAAACGAGTGTGGGAACAATTACGGATAAAGACTTTATTTTAGTTGAGGTTAAGTCAAAAAGCGGTTTGTCCGGTTGGGCAGAAACGGTCTCCGACGCAATTCCCATTTACCACGAAGAAACAGTTAAAACAAATTGGCATATGCTTAAGGATATTTTAATTCCGAAGCTCATGAAAACAGAGCTTAAACACCCAGATGATGTGTCAAAAGCTTTCAAGGATTTGCGTGGAAACTATAATGCAAAGGCGGCCCTTGATGGTGCCATCTGGGATTTATATGCTAAGGAAAATGGCATCTCATTGACTAAAGCGATCGGCGGCATTAAGGATAAAATAGAAGTTGGAGTAAGTGTCGGAATTCAAAAGTCTGAACAGGAGCTTCTTCAAAAAATCGAAGGCTTTGTAACAAAAGGTTACAAGCGTATTAAGGTGAAAATTAAGCCAGGTTGGGATATGAATATTTTAAAAGCGATTCGTAAGGAATTTCCGGAGATTCCGCTTATGGCGGATGCGAACTGTGCATATACCATACATGATATTCCTTACCTCAAACAACTGGACGAGTTCAATTTAATGATGGTCGAGCAGCCCTTAAGCTATGACGATCTCATTGATCACGCCAGACTGCAAAAAGAGTTAAATACCCCAATCTGTCTGGATGAGTGCATTCACACAGTTGAAGATGTTCGAAAAGCAATTGAGATTGGCAGTGGAAAAATCATCAATCTTAAAATTGGTCGTGTAGGAGGTATAACAGAGTCCTTAAAAATTCATAAGCTTTGTGAAGAGAACAAGATCCCGATGTGGTGTGGTGGAATGCTCGAGGCCGGGATAGGCAGAGCACATAATATCGCCATTACTAGTCTAGCAAACTTTACTTTACCAGGTGATACAGCCCCTTCTTCCCATTACTGGAAAGAGGATATTATTACTCCAGAAGTTACGATGAAAGATGGATATATTGAGGTTCCTACAGGGCTTGGAATTGGCTTCGAACCTAACATGGAAAAAATAGAGGATCTCATGCTCTATAGTGAAACATTTCATAATTACGAATAAGATAGTCCAAGAGAGATAATAAATGGAAAAACTATACACATGTGTATCATTTTTAAGCAAATAAGAGTTAAAAGCATTCGTAAAATAGAATTACGTATGCTTTTTTATAGATTGACTATATAAAAGCATTCGCAAAATCCAAAGAATGGTAGAATTGATTTCAAAAAAGATATAAAATGTAAAAATTCTCCACTTGCGTATCCTTTTTAAGAAAAAATATGATAAAAGCATTCGTAAAATAGAATTACGTATGCTTTTTTATAGATTGACTATATAAAAGCATACGCAAAATCCAAAGAATGGTAGAATTGATTTCAAAAGAGACAATAAATGTAAATATTATCCACTTGTGTATTGTTTTCAAGTAAAAATGTGATAAAAGCATACGTAAACAAGAATTACGTATGCTTTTTAATAGATTGGCAGTATAAATGCATTCGCAAAATCCAAAGAATGGTAGAAATGATTTCAAAAGAGACAATAAATGTAAATATTATCCACTTGTGTATTGTTTTCAAGTAAAAATGTGATAAAAGCATA